>JBAZQW010000129.1:0-6553 GCA_041645005.1 Desulfotomaculaceae bacterium
CCTTCTTCCAGGCTCCGGCGCGGGGCCCAGCCCAGAAATTCGCGGGCCTTTCCGTTGGCCAGATAGCTGTGGGTGATGTCTCCCGGTCGTGCTGGCCGATACACAGGCTCCAACCCGCTCCCGGTTGCTTTATTAATAATCTCAAAAAGGTGGTTGACTGAAAGCCCGCCGCCTGTACTCACATTAAATGTCATCCCTTCGCCTCTGCGCAGGGCGGCTAAATTCGCCGCGGCCACATCCTTGACATAAATAAAGTCGCGGGTTTGCCCGCCATCCCCGAATATGTACGGATTTTCACCTTTCAAAAGCCTGTCCACAAATATAGCCACCACGCCACCTTCCCCGGCGGCGTCCTGGCGCGGGCCATAGACATTGGCGTAGCGCAGGACGGTGTAACCTATGCCGTAAAGCTCCCGGTAAATCCTTAGGTAATGCTCCGGTGTGCATTTGGACACGCCGTACGGGGACTGTGGCGCCAGCGGGTGTTTCTCGTCTACCGGCAGGTATACCGGGCACCCGTATACCGCCGCGGAGGAGGCGTAAACAACTTTGCCCACATTATAGCAGCGGCAGGCTTCCAGAAGGTTGATCATCCCCAGAATGTTGATGGCGGCGTCGGCCGCCGGCTCTTTCAGAGAGCGCTGCACATCCACCTGGGCGGCCAAGTGGATTATGGCGCCCGGCTTTTCACGGGCCACAACTTCTTTAAAATCCGGTCCTTGAACCGCAACTTTGTAGAAGTTCACCCCAAGATTTATATTCTCGAATTTCCCTGTGGAGAGATCGTCGGCCACCGCAACCCGGCAGCCCGATTCAACCAGCGTGTCAACAATATGGGAGCCGATAAAACCGGCCCCCCCGGTAACAAGAACATTCACTTTGCTCAAAGCTCCTTGCTGATGGATTTCAAATATTCCCGGAACTCTTTGGACAGGTCCGGCCTGGCCAGGGCAAACTCTACCGTGGCCTGCAGGTAGCCCAGCTTGTCGCCGACATCATACCGCTTGCCCTCAAAAGCCAGCCCGTACATGGGCTGCTCCCGGCACAAAACCCTGAGGGCGTCGGTAAGCTGGATTTCACCCCCGGCCCCTGGCTTCGCTTCAGCCAGAATGGGGAAAATACGGGGGTCTATGATATAGCGGCCCATAATCGCCAGGCGGGATGGCGCCTGCTCAAGAGCAGGTTTTTCCACCAAATCGCGGATCCGGTATATGCCTTTACGCTCCTCCACCGCGTCAAGTATCCCGTACTTGCTGACATCCTTTTCAGGCACTTCCATGACTGCGATTACAGACGACTGCACTTCCTCATACAGGTCGATCATCTGTTTCAGACAGGGCGTCCCGCCCCTGATAATATCGTCTCCCAGCAGCACAGCGAAAGGCTCGTCCCCGATGAACCGCCTGGCGCAGTATACAGCATGGCCGAGGCCCAGCGGTTCTTTTTGACGCACAAAACTGACGTAAGCCAGCCGGCTTATTTCCTGAACCATTTCCAGCAGAGAGGTTTTCCCGGTTTCCTTAAGGCGCACTTCCAACTCAAGGGACTTGTCAAAATGGTCCTCCATAGTCTGTTTGTTTCTGCCCGTGATAATCAGTATCTCATCTATGCCGGATTCTATTACTTCCTCGACAATGTACTGAATGGCGGGTTTGTCTACTATGGGGAGCATCTCCTTGGGCTGGGCTTTCGTTGCCGGCAGAAAGCGCACACCAAGGCCGGCCGCTGGGATGACAGCTTTTTTTATTTTTTTCACAGTCTACTACCCCCCCCTTTTTTTTCGATTTATTTAAACAAAAAACGACAATTTCCCCTTATGTTAAAAAACGGCCCTAAGCGCTAGGACCGCTGTTGTTTATTCGGTTGTGGCAGATAAGCAGCCTTCTTGTCCGTCCTGGTGACCCCTATTTTATTGGCCAGTACCAGGATGGCTGTGGAGAGAATAACCAGTAATATAGCGGCCTGCCTGTGTGAGATCAGGGTCAGGGCGATGGCGCTCAAGCCCAGGACCACGTTGACTCCGTAAATCGAGAGCACAGCCTGGCGGTGGCTTAAACCCAGTTTGAGCAAACGGTGGTGCAGATGCTCCCTGTCGGCCTGAAAAATGGGCCTGTGCCCGTAATAACGCCTGACTATGGCAAAGGTGGTGTCAAGCAGGGGGATGCCCAGAATAACCACCGGGATGATCACCGAAATGAAGGTGGCGCTTTTGGCCAGCCCCATCACCGACAGAGATGCCAAGCTGAATCCAAGATACATTGATCCTGAATCACCGAGGAAAATCTTGGCCGGGTAAAAATTATAGCGCAGAAAACCTATCACCGCCGAGGCCAGGATCATGGCCAGCATGATGGCGTCCCACTGACCCTGGGAGCTGACCGGCGCCCTGGAGGCCTCGATCCAGACCACCCCGGCCAGGGTTAGCGCGGATATAAAGATGGTGCCTCCGGCCAGACCGTCTAAACCATCGATAAGGTTAACAGCGTTGGTAACGGAAACTATCCATAAAACTGTAACGGGTATGCTCAATAATAAACCCAATGTAATCTGTTCGTCAGAAAACGGGTTAGTTAGAAATTGAACTTCCAAACCAAACGGGATCACGGCCAAGGCTGCAACCACCTGTCCGGCCAACTTTACCCTGGGCGAAATACCCCTGGTATCGTCAAAGAACCCGAGCAGGATAATTAAAGAACCGCCCACCAGAAGCCCCGCAATCTGAAGGGTAATATCACAGGTGAGCGTCACCGCTACAAGAAAACTCAAATAAATAGCCAGGCCGCCAAGTCTTGGCATAACCCGCTTGTGTACTTTTCTCTGGTCGGGCCGGTCTAAAGCGCCGCATTTAAAAGCCCACTTTTTGACCAGAGGAGTAACCAGCAGGGATAACCCGAAGGCCAGCAGGATAGCCGTCACCGGTATCTGCACAAACATCCCTCCAGTAGAGGTATTAAAAGCACGTACTTCAGTTTATTTTATCGCAAATGGACAAGATGTGACAATGAGGAAAAGCCTCTTGTGGCAGCCAAAAAGTTGATTGCCCGGCACTGGCGGCTAAATCCCTTGTAAATGCTCCACATACCGCCTGATTTCGGCAAAAACAGGCATTGTGAGAAATGCTTATTTCTGTATAACAAACATCATTTCCGCCTCTGCAGCCATCTCCTCACCAACGTAAGCCGCCGCATAACTTTTACCGATAGTGCCGCGCAGCTTCAGAACCTCCACCTCGATCCGAATTTGGTCGCCGGGGAAGACCTGGCGCCGGAAGCGGGCCTTATCTATGCCGGCGAAAAGGGCTATTTTGCCGGCAAATTCCGGCATCTTTAATGCAACGACCGCTGCCACCTGGGCCATCGCCTCAATAATCAATACCCCGGGCATTACCGGGTAGCCAGGAAAATGTCCCTGAAAGAAAGGCTCATTAACGCTTACGTTTTTTATGCCTACAGCCTTTTTTCCCTCTTCCAGGGAAATAATTCTGTCCACCAGCAGAAAAGGGTAGCGGTGCGGCAATATTTCCTGTATTTGCTTAATATCCAGCATAAACCTCGCCTCCTCATAAGTACTATTATATATCTAAATCCTTCCTTCTGCCAAACAGGGCCGGTTCTAAAAGTCGTAAGCTATAAGTCGTAAGGCGTGGTTATGAATGAAATACATCATCTTCAAGTTGATCTGAAGGGAAATTTGTTTTATATTGTAATAAGAATAAATGAAGGAGCCTTTTCATGAAACTAATTAACGACAAAGGAAAGCTTTTCGGCCTGATCAATACAATCGATTTGCTGGTGATATTAGCAGTGCTGCTGGTGGCGGGGGGCGCCTATTACAAATTAAAGGGGCAAAGCGGCGGCCAGGGCGCGGCTAAAACTGTAAAAGTAACCGTTATCGCACCGGGCATACGCCCCGAAATGTTGACGAATGTCAAGGTGGGGGACAAGATGGTCTCCGGTTCCAGCTTTACCAATGTTGTGGTTAAAGAAGTAACCATCAAACCAGCTTACATGATCTCTGTCGACAGCGCCGGCAAGCGGGTGGATTCCTATGACCCGTATCTGAAAGACCTGTTTGTGATCCTGGAAGGCAAGACCGTTATCTCCGGGGGCACCATCAACCTGGGCGGCCAGGAAATCAGGAGCAACAAGGAATATTTCGTTAAATCCCTTGATTACGAGCTAAGGGGCCTGGTTATGTCTGTTGAAATTGAAAAGTAGAGCTGTTGCACATCAGCGGGCGAATGCCCGCTTTTCCTATCCCTTATTTATGGCGGGCCTTTTTTTATAAGGCCCAATAAGCAGTTTCCCATATGGCATCTTGCTAATTAATACCACCACCCCCAGGGAAACCAGAGCACATAAGATAAAAGCCAGGGCGCTCTGTAACAGGAAATGCCCCGGCGGCATGAGCCTGTTTACCACTTTCACCGCATAAACCAGTATAAGAGCGTGAGCCAGGTAGATCCCGTAAGAAAATTTTCCGACCATATCCAGCAGTTTTAAAACTGGTGAGCTGTTTTTAACAATAAGCAGGGAGAGACCGTAAATCAGAAGAAGCTCCGACACTGTGTAAAAAAACATCGACGGCTTTAAGGATGTCGAATAATTTAAATTAATCAAGCCGCCGGCAGATCCTTTCATAAGCTCATACCCGATCCAGGTAAATAAGCCGATGAACAAAAAGCCGTTCCAGCTGGCTGAACGGATAACGAACTTGCGCCACTTTATTATGGCCACCCCGGCCAGCCCGCCTAAAAGAAAATAAAACAAATAAAAGATGAAATTGCGGTCGCGGTATTCCACAAAAAACAATTGCAAAGCTTTTATATTAAAATGAAAATTTACGGCAGGCATATAATGTGATGAGAACCACATCAGCGCAGTATATAAAACAGCACCGAGCCCGACCGCCAGGGTAAATCCAGGAGCGCTGGAGACGCGACCGCACAGCCATTTAAATAAGGCCAGCAACACAGGGTAAAACAAATAAAACTGAAAAATCAGCACCACAAACCAGAGATGGTAGGCCTCTGTACCCAGCACCATGTTTTTGCCGAATTCCTTTAACCAGAGCAGGTTAACTGACGGGATCCCGTAAAAATAGACCTCGTAGATACCTGTCCATAAAAAGTACGGCAGTAAAATATCAACAAACCTTTTCCGCATAAACTTCCGGTAGTCAAGTCTGTCGAAATAATTATAAAACAGCGCCACACCTGTCGCAAAAACAAAGGCCGGGACCGCAAATTTGGTAAAGTTGAAGAGCATCCCGATCATGGTGGCGTCAGAAAACGCGATATTTTCCCTGCGAATGTAAACACCCAGGGCGTGTTGAAATATTACGCCCAAAAGAGCCAAACCTCTTAATACATACAGTTCCGCTATTACTTCCCTGGGCGAAACTGTTTTTGGACCTGTCAACATAGTCACCTGCATTTTATTCCCTGTAATTTGATTTACCAGTAAACCCGCTCCCGGTTCTAAACTGGCTGATTATATCCACAGCGGCAGCGGCCCTGGCCTCCCAGGAGTTCTGCCCCGCCACCCGCAGCCGCTCCACGGCCTTGCCGGGCGAGTCTTCGGCCAGCTCCTCCTCTATCTTCTTAACGAATTCTTCCGGCTCTCCGGCAATTGACACCAGCGGCAGGAAAGGGCGCACTTCTGGGAGATCCGAGGAAACTACCGGCTTGCCGGCGGCAAGATACTCGTAAAGCTTCACCGGGTTCACACCCCGGGTGAGCTCGTTGATTTTGAAAGGAATCACAGCGACGTTAAAACAATTCAGATAGGCGGGCAGCTCGCTGTAAGCCTTATGGCCGAGCAGGCGGACATTGGGCAGGCCTTTCAGGCAGGCGGCATCTGTATCCACAGGGCCAATCAAAACCACCGACCAGTCCGGGTGGACCAGGGCGGCTGCCCTCAGCATCTCCTGGTCAAGCCAGTCGCTGACCGCTCCAATATAACCAACCAGTGGCCGCGGCAGGTCTTTTAGTTCTTCAGGCACTGTTATACCAGGCTGCCGGGCGCAGCTGAAATGCTCCACATCCGCTCCGTTAGGAATTATCGCCAGGCGCGGCGCAATATCTTTCTTGCGCCTGTAAAGCTCACTGGCGCTGGCCAGGGATGCGGCGGCACGGTCAAACAGCTCCGCTTCCATCTGGGATACTGTTTTTTTGTTGATCAGTCCGGGAAAGGCGGTATGCTCATCGGCGCAGTCATAAACAAGGACTGCCTTTTCGGGAAGGATTAAGTCGACCGTGTTGGGCAGGTAGGTCCAAACGATGGTTGGTTCAAATTCCACTTCGCGGCAGACTCTTTTTAAGCCCGCGGAGATGATGCGCTGGTTGATGCGGTTGACCGCCCTGTACATGTTGCCAAAAGGCAGTATGACAGGCGGGTTATAAATATCAATATTTTTACCGGCCGGACGCAGGCAGTCCCTGGTCTGTTCCCGCAGGGCCGGGTTTTTAAAGGGGGAGAGGTGGGTAATAGGCGGGTTGACATAAATTATCCGGTTACCCAGCCTGGCAAAGATTGACATGAATTGCTGGGCG
>JBAZQW010000002.1:0-35823 GCA_041645005.1 Desulfotomaculaceae bacterium
GGTCGTCGGAAGATTTATATAGACAAAAATACCCCTAATACAGCTGTGCCAGCAGGAGGATGAAAATTGTAACCACTACCGCCCGGGGGACAGGTGCCGGGCGGACTTTCTATTTGTCTGAAAAGGGTTGTAAACAGGCCTGACAATGCTATAATACTTTTGAGGTGAATAAATTTGTTCATTAAAAAATCTGTAAAGAGAAATAAGTTCAGGAAGGCGATGTTTATTACAATTACAGCCTTGATCGCCATCGGTTTGGTTATTCCGCTAGCCGGACTGTTTCAGAGGCAGCCTGACAGCGGCGGCTCCACGAGCACGTCACAGCAAACAACGCAAGACAGACTTGCGGAACTCGAGGCCAAAGCTTTGGAGAATCCTTCAGACACAGCAATCCTGATGGACCTGGCAGAAACATACGTTTATACAGGCAACCCGGACCTGGCCGTTAAAACCTATGAGCAGGTGCTGGCCCTTGATCCGGGCCAGTCCGAGGCGCGCTACGATATTGCCTTTGTTTATTATATGAGTGGCAAATACGATCAGGCGGAAGCCAAACTCCAGGAACTGATCCAAAAAGACCCGGATAACAAAGACGCCCACAGGCTGTACGGTATTGTCCTGGGAACGGGCAAAAAAGACTACACCGCCGGTATTAAGGAAATGGAGAAGTATATAACACTGGCCAAGGAAGGGCCGGATGTTGAAAAGGCCAGGCAGATAATTAATGAATGGAAGACCCAGCAGCCTCAGAATTAGCCTTTTTGCATTAATTACCGCTAGGAAGGGCATGGTACTGGCCTTATAATTAAACTGGTTAATTAATCAGTTTAGGAGGCTGGCAATGAAGCCCGGTGTATATCAGGACCAAACGGGCAACTCCACCGTGCCCAATCACGGCGGATCATTAATCAGGGCCGTAAAAATTTTGACGGCCGCTTTTATTTTGATGATGACTTTTTTAGTTAGGCTGCCCGCAGGCACAAAGACTTACAGTTACTGGGCCGTCAGGGAACTGATCAAAGTTTACACGGTCCTGGGTACCTGGAACATGGACAAGCTGACATCCGAACATTTTTATGTGAAGTTTAAGCCGGCAGATCGCCAGGGAGCGGAGTTGGTCCTGGAAACAGCGGAGATGTTTTACCGCCTGGTTACAGAGGATTTTGGTTATGTGCCCGGCGCCAGAGTGCCGTTAATCCTCTATCCTTCCAAGGAGGAATTGAACAGCAGTTTTGGCTGGGATGCCAAGGAAAGCGCTATTGGGGTTTATTGGGGCGGGGCCATCAGGGTGCTTACACCGGAAGTTTGGATTGAGGAAAAAGACCCCGTCAGATTCAGGGAAATATTTGTGTCTTCAGGTCCAATGGTTCACGAATTTACTCACCTGATGATTGACTACCTTACTGCTGGCAACTACCCCCGCTGGTTTACCGAGGGAGTGGCGCAATACGAGGAAAACAAAATAACCGGGTTTGAATTTAACGGTATGAATGGGTCGCCCGGGCAACAGCTTTACTCCATGAAAGACCTTTCGAGAAATTTTGACAGTCTGCCCAACCAGTACCTGGCATATAGAGAAGCGTACACCGCTGTAAGGTATATCGTTGATCAATACGGAGAAAAAGCCTTATCCGATCTGATCAAAGAACTGAGAGGCGGAACCGACTTCGACCAGGCCCTTTCAAAGATCCTGCAGCTTGACAGCGCAGGGTTTGAAGCCTGCTGGCAGGAATGGGCTCTTTGAAAGAGAAGCCCGGCCAGAGACTTATTCTCCATCAAGCAGGAATAAACTATTTTAGATCGAATAATCTAAACGTGAAAGTTTTACAGGTTCTCATCCAGGAGGAATTTATGGGCAAAATTATTATAACCGGGGGAAGTCCCCTCCGCGGCAGGGTAAAAATATCCGGAGCCAAAAACGCCTCGCTGGCGCTGTTATGCGCTACAATCCTTGCCAGCAACGAAGTTGTGCTGGAGAATGTTCCGGACATTAGCGACGTGCGTGTAATGCTCCAGATTATTAAAAGCCTGGGAGCCCAGATAACATGGGAAAGCTTGGAAACACTGAGGATCGTGCCCCCGGGGAAAATAAACACGGGTGCTCCTTTTCATCTGGTTAAAAAGCTAAGAGCTTCCAATCTCCTTCTTGGTCCCATGCTGGCCAGATTCGGACAGGCCAAAGTGGCCTTGCCCGGCGGCTGCAATATAGGAATAAGGCCGATGGATCTGCACTTCAAAGGTCTTACCGGGCTTGGGGCCGAACTGTCCCTGGAACACGGCTGTGTCTGCGGCAGCGTGACGGAACGCCTGAAGGGGGCGAGGGTTTACCTGGACTTTCCCAGTGTCGGGGCAACCGAAAACATCATGATGGCCGCCTGCCTGGCCAAAGGGCAGACTCTTATAGAAAACGCGGCCAAGGAGCCTGAGATTGTAGATCTTGCCAATTTCCTTAACACCATGGGAGCAAAAGTGCGGGGAGCGGGTACTGATGTAATAAAGGTTGAAGGTGTAGCTTCCCTCAAGGGAGGGGTGCGCTACCCGGTTATACCGGACCGGATTGAAGCGGGTACTTTCATGGTTGCCGCAGCTGCCACCGGAGGCGATGTCACCCTGGATAACATAATCCCCGCCCACGTGCAGCCCTTAAGCGCAAAGTTGCGGGAAGCCAACGTGGATGTGATTGAGGGTGAAGACTCTCTGCGGGTGTCCGCCGGCAGGCCGCTTCGTCCCATCGATATAAAGACAATGCCTTACCCCGGCTTTCCCACAGACATGCAGTCTCAGCTGGCGGCCATGCTTGCGGTCGTTCCAGGGACAAGCGTGCTGGTGGAAAATATCTTTGAAAACCGGTTCATGGTGGCAGACGAACTGAAACGAATGGGCGCCAGGATCAAAGTGGAAGGCCGGATCGCTGTCATCGAAGGGGTCACCTGTCTGGAAGGCGCCCAGGTCAAGGCAACAGACCTGCGGGCGGGCGCCGCCCTTATCGTGGCGGGATTGATCGCCACCGGGGAGACGGAAATCTGCAACGCCACTTTTATTGACAGGGGCTACCATAACCTGGAGGAAAAACTGAGGAATCTGGGAGCTTCCATCAGGAGGCACTAGAACTAAGAACGTGGCAACCTATAGACTGTCTACGGACAAACCTGTATACAGCAAAGTCCATGGTGTTGAAACCAGATGCTCCGTTACGGAGCCAAGCGGGTTCTACACCATGGACGGATTTGTCTATAACCTGGAGCGTGGCAACACGCTTTTGTTTTTGGAGGGCTTTATGTTTCACATCACTATCCTGGCGGTGGGGCGGCTCAAGGAAAAATATCTGGCCAACGGAGCGGCTGAATATCTGAAACGGCTGTCTGCTTACGCCAGGGTTGAAGTTGTTGAGGTAAATGACGAGGGTTTTGCTGAAAGTCTTTCCCCGCTGGAATTGGTAAAGGTAAAGGAAAGGGAAGGCGAGCGTCTCTTGAAACGCCTGCGGCAGGGAACTTTTTTGATTGCCCTCGACCTGCGGGGAAAACCATTTTCCTCTGAAGAAATGGCGGAGATATTCGGCAAGAATGCGCTGGAGGGGAAGGGCGATATGACTTTTATTATCGGCGGTGCCCTCGGCTTGTCTCAAAAAGTTTTGGAGCGCGCGGACCTAAGGATTTCCTTTTCAAGACTGACTTTTCCCCACCAGCTAATGCGCATTATTTTGCTGGAACAAATATATCGCTGGTTTAAAATCCACAGAAGAGAGCCATACCATTATTAGAATGAAAACAATTACAGATACGATAAAATATATTTGTTTTTATTTTAACAGGCTATTGCATTTTGGTATTTTCCATGCTATTATAATCCCAAGCACCATCCCTATAGTGACATTGGTTTAGTTGCAAGAGCAATTCGGAAGGCATTTCGGGTAGTTTGCAAGTAGTTGACCAGTCCAAGGATAGTGTTTTTTGTATCTGGTTTTGAGTTCAGGGGTTTTCGATTGGTTTTAGCGGTTCCAGGTTAAATCAGGTGAGGATGATCTAAGGAAATTGAGTGTAGCCCATCTCGCAAGTTCGGTTTGGAAAGTGGATTTGAGTCGGTTAGTATTCAAGTCAGCCCCAGGATCCGGTAAACTATAGGGACGGTTGCTTTAGAGAGAAGGCGAAAGCCTTCTCTCTTTATTTTTAAGGGCATGTGCAAGCAGCCGTGTTGATTATCTAAACTCACATGAGAATACGGTTGACGAAGAGATACAGCCGTGGTATCTTTTAACATAAGATTTTTTCTCTTAATAAAGGGATAATACCTTGTAGATAAAGCAGCGGGAGGTGCGGTTGTTGCCGGGTATTTATATTAACGGCAGGGAAATTGAGCTTGATGAGGATGGTTTTTTGGTAAACCCGGATGACTGGAGCGAAGAGTTGGTTATCGCTTTTGCTTCATCAGAGGATATCATCCTTACGGAGGATCACTGGAAGGTGGTGCGCTACCTGCGTGATTATTACAGTCAGCACCAGATTGCCCCCATGATCCGGAAACTTTGCAAAGAAACCGGCTACAGCCTGAAGCACATTTACGAATTATTCCCTTCCGGTCCCGCTAAGGGCGCCTGTAAACTGGCCGGTCTGCCAAAACCGGCTGGCTGCGTGTGATTTTTAGTGCGGCTCCGGAGGTTTGTGAAACATAACACACGATTCATATAATTTCCCCGGCGGGTTTATCCTGACCGGGGCTTTTGTTTTCTAAACTGCTTACATAAAAATTGGTGTGAACAGAAAAAATACTATTGAAAGCCAGGAGGTGAGGAATCATCATTAAGAAATACTCGTTTGCCAGGTATAAGGTTGTTTTGTGCGCAGCTTGCCTGCTTATACTTTTTATCGCCGTTGTATTGATGCAGGGGCGGCAGGCGGCGGAGGCGGAGGTTCTTTATTGGGGAAGCAGTGGAGATGAAGTTTTTCAGGTTCAGCAGAAACTCAGCCAGTGGGGATATTACAACGGCCCGCTTGACAGTTATTATGGATACGAAACCTACCAGTCGGTACAGAATTTTCAGCGTAATAACGGACTTCCTGAGGATGGTGTGGTAGGCGGGGCGACCCTGGCCGCGCTTGGCCTTAGCAGGCTGGAGGCAACGCCCGCTGTGTCCAGGGGGGTAGCCACAGACAGGGGGGACATAAGCTTGCTGGCCCGGGTGATCGAGGGAGAGGCTGCCGATGAGCCGCTCCTGGGCAAAGTTGCTGTTGGGGCGGTGATCATGAATCGGACCAAGAGCGCTTCTTTCCCCCGTACCATCAGCGGTGTGATTTTTCAGGACAGCGCTTTCGAATCCATTAGCAACGGGCAGGCGTACCGGCCATTAAGCCAGGCGTCTGTTGAAGCGGCCCAAATGGCTATGGGCGGGTATGATCCCACCGGCGGCGCGATCTTTTTCTGGAACCCATACAAACCGGTAAACTCGTGGATTTGGACAAGAAATATTATCACTCAGATTGGCAATCATGTCTTTGCACAGTAAGGGGTGGTTTTGTGAGAAAGTGGATTATCCTGTCGGTCGTCGCCAGCCTTTTAGTGGTCGCCGCAACCGGTACGTGGGGTTACAGCCAGCGCCAGGCCAACCGCGACCTGGAAAATTATTTAAACAATAAATACCAGAGAGCTTTTTATGACATGACTGGTCAGGTGCAAAACCTGGAAGTGCTTTTGTCTAAAAGCATGGTGGCCACCGACCCGCGTCTCGATTCATCCCTGTTCATGGATATCCGGCAGCAGGCCGCCTTTGCCCAGTCCAACCTGGGTCAATTGCCCCTGAATGACGCGCTGGCCGGTCGCACAGCCAAGTTTTTAACGCAGGTGGGTGATTACGCGGGTAGTTTAGCCAGTCAGGTAAACAAGGGGGAGGCCATAGACTCCCAAAACTGGGATACCTTAAACAGCCTGTACCAGCAGTCAATGGAGTTAAACAGGGAACTGCAGGGGATGCAGTATAACATTGCCCAAAACAATTTCTATTTTGGGGAACTTGTACGGCAGGTTAGAAAAAACCTGCAAAAAAATCCGGATAACCTGGCCGTAACCGATTTCCAGGCCCTGGACAAAAGGATGCAGCAGTACCCTTCCCTGATTTACGACGGCCCCTTCTCAGAGCACCTGGAGCGTACCGACCCCAGGGATTTAAGCGGGTTGGCGGATGTCAGCCCGGACGAAGCTCAAAACAGGGCACTGTCATATATAGACAGGAAGCCCGGTGTTGAATACAGTGCCGCTGTAACCGGCACGGCACAAGGCCGTATTCCCGCCTACAGGGTGGAGGTCACCCCGGGCGGGGACAGTGCGGACACAACTGTCCTGGATATCTCTAAAAAAGGTGGAAAATTGATTTGGGCGCTGAACTCCCGTCCGGTGACCAATCAGGCGCTAGACATTAATGCGGCGCGGCAAAAGGCCTTGAAGTATTTAAAAGACCACGGTTTTGGTGATATGAATGCAACTTACTTTACACTTCACGGAAACTCCGCCACTTTTAATTTTGCGGCGGCCCAGAATAATATTGTCATATACCCTGATTTAGTAAAGGTAACAGTTGCCCTGGATAATGGTGAAATTACCGGCGCTGAAACATCAGGATACCTGATGTCACACCGGACGCGCGACTTACCGCGTGCTAAAATAACACCGGAGCACGCCAGGGGTTCGATAAATCCCCGCCTGCAGGTTTCCGGCGGCGGGAAACTGGTATTGATACCTGTCGGGGTGGATGATGAAAAACTTGCCTACGAATTTCAGGGCAAGCTCGGAGAGGACACCTACCTGGTCTATATCAACGCTGATGACGGCAGGGAAGAAAATGTGCTTAAGCTGATTGAAACGCCGGGCGGCACGTTAACCATGTGATATGAGACGTGAGACGTGACCCCAATTCCCACGTCTCATGTCCCACGACTAAATATTGGTTGTTGACTCCCCTATTGGCGCGTGCTATAATAGCTTCAATTTTATTTGACAAGGCAATGAAGGGGAATAATGTCGTTGATAATCACCAGCGAGCCGGGGTATAGTGTAAGCCCGGCGGAGGAAAGCGACCGTGCCGCCCCTGAAGCCGCAGGCTGAAACCGATAGTAAGCTGGGCCGGGTTACCTCCGTTAATAGGTCAGAGAGGGCTGAAAAAGCAGGTTTCTGTTTTACAGTCAACTAGGGTGGTACCGCGAGATCAGACTCCCGTCCCTTTGTGAGGACGCGGAGTTTTTTATTTTTAAAAAGTGATAGACAGGATTTACAGGATTAAATAACAGTTAAATACCTTTTTCGTATGTAAGTTTATAGATATTAAATAAATCTATATATTTTTAAAATATGATATTAAACTTTGAAAAAAAGTTATTAGTTTTCCTGTTTAAAAATCCTGTTAATCCTTATGAATCTTGTTAATCCTGTCAAATTATTTACCATCTTTGAAAGGAGAAATGTCAGTTGAAGAAAATTCTCGAACTCCTCGAAAACGACGCCAGGTTGACCCCGCAAACAATAGCGGTCATGTTGAATATGAAAGAGGATGACGTGGTTCGCGCTATTAAGGAACTAGAAGAAAAAAATGTAATTGTAGGCTACTTTACCCTGATTGACTGGGAAAAAGTGGGAGAGGAAAAGGTTTCAGCTATTATTGAAGTAAAGATCACCCCCCAGCGCGATCTAGGGTATGATGCCGTTGCCATGCGCATTTGCCGTTTCCCGGAAGTGAAAACTGTGCGCTTGATGTCCGGGGCGTATGATCTGGCCGTTGTAATAGAAGGGCAGACCATGCGGGAAGTGGCAAGCTTCGTAACTCAAAAACTCGCCTCGATTGAACATGTGTTGAGCACTGCCACCCATTTTGTGCTCAAGAATTATAAGAATCAGGGTATTATTGTGGATGATGGTGAAGAAGACAGGAGGCTGATGGTAACCCCATGACAACGCAAACTGACTGGCTCGGCCGGATAAATCCAATTGTTCGCAGCATTCAGCCTTCGGGGATCAGGCGCTTTTTTGACCTTGTGGCCGAGATGAAAGGTGTTATTTCATTAGGAGTTGGCGAACCCGATTTTGTGACCCCCTGGCATATCAGGGAATCCTGTGTCTATGCCCTTGAAAAAGGTTATACCATGTACACTTCAAACCACGGCCTGCTTGAGCTGAGGGAGGAGATTGCCCGCGACCTGGCGGACAGTTACGGGGTTTCCTACAATCCGCGTGACGAGGTCTTAATTACCGTGGGTGTAAGTGAAGGATTTGACCTGGCCATGCGCACTATCCTGTGCCCGGGGGACGAGGTTCTGATCCCGGCGCCCTCATATGTTTCTTACGCGCCTGTGACCATAATGACCGGCGCTGTGCCGGTCTTCCTGAAAACTTCGATGGAGAGTGGTTTCCAGGTAAGCCCGGAGATGGTGGAAAAGGCCATTACCCCCAAAACCAAGGTTTTGATTCTGTGCAATCCGAACAACCCCACCGGCTCAACCATAGACCGGAAAAGACTTCTGGAAATTGCCGAGATTGCCAGGGCTTATGATTTGATCATTGTTTCCGATGAGATTTATAGCAGACTCACCTATGTGGGTGAGCATACCTGCGTATCATCCCTGCCGGGCATGCGCGAGCGCACCATCCTATTGAACGGTTTTTCAAAGTCTCACGCTATGACCGGTTGGCGGGTAGGATATGCCGCGGGGCATCCCGACTTTATTTCAGCCATGACCAAAATTCACCAGTATACCATGCTTTGCGCTCCCATCACCGCCCAGGTTGCCGCCTTGGAAGCTTTAAAAAACGGGAAAATCGCAATGAATAAAATGGTGGAGCATTACAACCACCGCCGCCGCCTGGTTCTGCAGGCCCTTCGGGAAATAGGACTGCCGTGCAGTGAGCCCCGCGGTGCGTTTTACGCCTTTCCCGAAATCAGGAGCACCGGGCTTTCTTCCGAGGATTTTGCCCAGCAGCTTCTGAAAGAGGAAAAAGTGGCTGTTGTTCCCGGCAATGCCTTCGGTGAACAGGGAGAAGGGTTTATTCGCTGTTCTTATGCCGCTTCAGTTGATGACCTGACCGAGGCCTTCAGGCGCATGAACAGCTTTGTCAGTCGCAGGGTAAGTAAGGGGAAGGTTGTAATCGTTTCATTCGGTAAAAACGAGTCTAAGAAAGAAGGAATTTGCCGGACTGTATAGAACATAGTTTGGTCTGGGTGTTGACCTGTGACTCTTTTTTGAGAATAAAAGAAAAAAGTACTCACCTCAATCCTGCAAATCACCTTTGTGGAAGCGAAAAGGAAGTGTCTTAGATGATTTGGGATTCTCGTTATGAACGCATGGAGCGGGAAGAGACCCGTGCTTTGCAGCTTGCCAGACTAAAGGATACTTTAACCAGGGTGTATAAGAGTGTTCCTTTTTACAGGGAGCGCTTTGACGCTGCAGGGCTTAAGCCTGCTGATCTGGAAAGGATTGAAGATATCAGCAAGTTTCCCTTCACCGTAAAAACAGACCTGAGAGATAATTACCCTTACGGCCTGTTTGCAGTGCCCTTAAAGCAGGTGGTTCGCCTGCACGCCTCCTCCGGCACCACTGGCAAGCCTATAGTGGTTGGCTACACTAAAAACGATCTGGACGTCTGGGCGGAGTGCATTGCCAGGATGGCTGCCGGTGTGGGTGTGACTGCGGAAGATGTGGCCCAGGTGACTTTCGGCTACGGCCTTTTTACGGGCGCCTTCGGCCTGCACTACGGTCTGGAGCGGATAGGCGCCACTGTTGTGCCGGCCTCCTCCGGCAACTCGGAAAAGCAGATCATGCTGATGCAGGATTTTGGGACTACCGCTTTGATCGGAACTCCTTCTTACTGCCTGCACCTGGCCGAGGTGGCCGTTGAAATGGGTGTCGATCCAAAGGCGCTGCCTCTCCGGGTCGGACTTTTCGGTTCTGAAGCCTGGAGCGAAAAAATGCGATCCGAGCTGGAGCGGGCCTGGGGGATTAAAGCTACCGATAATTACGGGCTGAGTGAAGTGATGGGACCCGGACCCGCCGGGGAATGTGAACACACCAACGGCATGCATATAGCGGAAGACCATTTCTTGTTTGAAATAATTGACCCCGAGACCGGTGAGACGCTGGACTACGGACAGGAGGGAGAAGTGGTCATCACCACCCTGACCAAGGAGGCCATGCCGCTAATCCGCTACCGCACTCGTGATATTTCAGTCTTAAATCCCACACCGTGCGACTGCGGCAGGACCACAGCCAGGATGCGCAAGGTTACCGGGCGTACCGACGATATGCTGATCATTTCCGGGGTTAATGTTTTCCCCTCCCAGATCGAAAGTGTTTTGATGAGTATGGAGGGCATAGCGCCGCACTACCAGATAATTATAAACAAAAAGGGCTTTTTGGATAATATTGAAGTGCGGGTGGAACTTACCCCCGAAAAATTTACCGGGCAGTTTCGCGACCTGGAAGCGCTGGAGGATAAAGTACGCCGTCGTTTAAACAACGTGCTGTCTCTTACTGCCAAAGTGCGGCTTTTGGAACCGAAGTCACTGGAGAGAAGCACCGGCAAGGCCAAGCGGGTTATCGACAACAGGCCGAAAGAAGGCGCTTAAAAATTATCCTGCTATTTTCCCCTTGTTCGAGCGGCCTATTTCTGCTAAACTTTTAACTGCAATTACTGTTGAAGAATTGTTTGTGAGCGCACCGGTTCGGCAAAGCCTCTGAGCTTTCCGTGCCGGGTTTTTATATGGGGAGATGAATTTTATATTGGAATTTTTTTGCGGAGGTGATATTTTTTGAAGGAGCTTCTTTCCGGCAACGAAGCTATTGCCAGGGGCGCTTTTGAGTCCGGCGTGACAGTTGCCGCCGCTTATCCGGGTACGCCCAGCACAGAAATTTTAGAAAATTTCGCCCGCTACCCCGGTATTTACGCGGAGTGGGCGCCCAATGAAAAAGTAGCCATGGAAGTGGGTATCGGCGCCTCTATGGCAGGCGCCCGCACGCTGGTGGCCATGAAACATGTCGGAGTCAATGTGGCCGCCGACCCGCTGCTCACCTTTGCCTACACCGGTGTAAACGGGGGTTTTGTCCTGGTTTCAGCGGACGACCCTGGTATGCACAGCTCCCAGAACGAGCAAGACAACCGCCACTACGCGCGGTTTGCCAAGATACCCCTGCTGGAGCCGTGCGACAGCCAGGAGGCCAGGGACATGGTGGGACTGGCCCTGGAGATCAGCGAGCAGTTTGACACACCTGTAATGCTTAGAACCACTACCAGGGTGGCGCACTCCCAGAGCTTTGTTGAAACAGGAGAACCCAGGAAGGGCACTGTCCGCGGTTACGTGAAAAACGCCAAAAAATACCTGATGGTGCCTGCGTTCGCCAGGCTGCGCCGGGCTGCCCTTGAAGTAAGGCTGGCAGGTCTTAGAGAGTATTCAGAGAAAAGCCCGCTAAACTTTATTGAATGGCGTGATAAATCGGTAGGTGTTATTACCAGCGGCATCAGCTATCAGTATGTAAGGGAGGCCCTGCCGGATGTTTCAGTTCTCAAGCTGGGGATGACCAATCCGCTGCCGGAAGGGTTGATCCGGCAGTTTGCTGCCAGTGTGAGCCGGCTGTTTGTGATTGAAGAGCTTGAGCCTTTTATTGAAGAGCAGGTCAAAGCGATGGGACTGGCGGTATCCGGCAAGGAACTGATCCCCAACACCGGTGAACTGGACGCGGGAATTATCTCCGGTAAATTTATTGAGGCAGGACTAAAGCCAGCTGTGCAGAACACGGTGGTGAAGCCTGATTTGCAGGACGCGCCCGTGGTTCCCGGCAGGCCGCCCGTATTGTGCCCGGGATGTCCCCACCGGGGCATATTTTATATTCTAAAACGCCTCAAACTAAACGTGACAGGCGACATCGGCTGCTATACCTTAAGCGGACTGCCGCCGTTGGAAGCCATGGACTGCTGTATCTGTATGGGTGCCAGCATCGGCGCCGCGCATGGTATGGGCAAAGCCGACCCCGCGCTGGCGGGGCGCACAGTGGCGGTGATCGGAGACTCCACCTTCCTTCATTCCGGCATCACCGGGCTATTGAACATGGTGTATAATAAAGGCGCCGGCACCGTGATTATTCTGGATAACAGCACTACCGCGATGACCGGCCACCAGCAGCACCCCGGCACAGGGTTGTCCTTAATGGGTGAAACCGCACCGGCCGTAGACCTTGAAGCGCTGGTGAGGGCGCTGGGCGTTAAGCGGGTAAGAGTGGTCGATCCACTGGATCTGACTGAAACCCAAAAAGCTGTTCAGGAAGAAACAGAGGCCGGAGAACCGTCAGTAATTATCGCCCGCAGGCCTTGTGTCCTTTTGACGAAGGTTGCGGAGCCTGCCATTATGGTCCAGTCGGAGAAATGTATTGGCTGCAAGGCCTGTATCCGCCTCGGCTGCCCGGCCATTTCAATGAAAGGGAAAACGGCCAGGGTTGATCCCCTGGCCTGTACCGGCTGCGGCCTGTGCCCCCAGGTGTGCGTCGAGGCGGCGCTGGTGAAAGGGGGAAAGACCGGTGCTTAAACCAGTTAATATTCTAATGGTTGGTGTCGGCGGCCAGGGGACCATCCTGGCTAGCAGGATTCTGGCCCTGGCAGCCCAGGAAGCCGGCTATGACCTTAAAGTATCTGAAATACACGGGATGGCCCAGCGGGGCGGTAGTGTGGTCACCCAGGTACGTCTGGGGGAAAAGGTTTACTCCCCCCTGATTCCCACGGGAGGGGTGGATGTGCTGCTGGCCTTTGAAAAACTGGAGGGTCTGCGTCTCCTTCCTTCACTCAAGCCTGGCGGGACGATAATTATTAACGAACAGGAAATTCCTCCGGTGCCCGTTTTGACGGGGGCGGCTGAGTACCCGCAGAACATTCTGGAGTTTATCCGCTCCGTAACGCCGAACACGGTGTCAATCGACGCCTACAGCATCGCCAAAGAGTGCGGCAATCCCAAGGCCGCCAACGTGGTCCTTCTGGGTGTAATGGCCCGCAACCTCCCTATAGAGCGGGGGATTTGGGAAAAGGCGCTTGGCCAGCGTGTGCCGGCCAAACTGCTGGAAGTGAACAAAGCCGCTTTTGCTGCGGGATATGACTATAAGTAACAAGAATAGAGCAAATTACATGTCCCCGGATCAACACGATCGCTGATCCGGGGTTGTTTTTTCCAGGCAACAGGCAGACGCAGACAAACGGGGACAGTTTTTGCTTGCCAGGGAGGCAAACGGGGACGGTTCTTGCTTGCCAGGTAAATTATGGAATCCCGCAGGTTGCAACATGCGCAAATAATAAGATATAAGCAGTAAAGCGGGTCACTTGCCGCGAGTTCTTGACAGGCCGGGGCGACAAGGGTTAATCTAAGAATAAATTGGAATCAGGGTGGAAGAAAATGGTCATAAATACCGCATACCGGTAAGGGGGTTAATTCATACATATGAGCGGGATAGTTGATGAGATTCGTGTAAATTTGTCAAAAGCGCTGGAGGGTGCGCTGCAGACGGCCCGCGCCAGTGGGGCTATAAGGGTGGAGCAAGTACCGGGTTTCACTGTGGAAGCGCCGAGGGAAAATGAGCACGGTGACTTTGCCACCAATTTAGCGATGGTACTGGCAAAGCCCGCCAGGATGGCGCCCCGCAAGGCGGCAGAAATACTGGTGCAAAACTTTTCACTGCCCTGGGTGGAACGGGTGGAAATTGCCGGCCCCGGTTTTATTAATTTTTATCTTAACCCGGGCTGGGTTTACCAGTCCCTGCCCCTGATTATTGCCCAGGACGGCGCCTACGGCCGTGTAAACATGGGAGATGGCAAGAAAGTTCAGGTTGAGTTTGTCAGCGCTAATCCAACGGGACTTTTGCATATGGGGAACGCGCGGGGCGCGGCGCTTGGTGACAGTATCGCCGGCATTCTGGACTTTGCCGGTTATGAAGTCACACGTGAATTCTATATTAATGACTCCGGCAACCAGATCGAAAATTTCGGCCTTTCCCTGGAAGCCCGCTATCTGCAGCTCCTGGGGCAGGACACGCCGGTGCCGGAGGAGGGATATCACGGGGAAGATATCCTGGCCTCCGCCATTGCTTTTAGGGACAAACACGGGGATAGCTATGCCGGCGTCCAACCGGAGGAGCGCCGTCCCGCCCTGGTGGCTTTTGCCTTGGAGGAGAAGCTCCAGGCTATCAAAAAATCTTTGGGCGATTTTGGTGTTCGGTATGATGTCTGGTTTTCTGAACAATCCCTGTACGACTCCGGTGCTATCCTTGATACTCTGAGCTTTTTAAAAGATCGCGGTTACATTTACGAAAGCGAGGGCGCCCAGTGGTTTAAGGCAACAAGTTTTGGAGTTGAAAAAGACGAAGTGGTAGTAAGGTCAAACGGCATTCCCACTTACTTTGCTGCTGACATAGCTTACCACCGCAACAAATTCCAAAGAGGTTTTGATTGGGTTATTGACATCTGGGGGGCCGATCACCATGGGCACGTGCCCAGGATGAAGGCTGCGGTGGCCGCCCTGGGTTTTGACCAGGCCTCACTGGAAGTGGTGATCATGCAGTTGGTCCGGCTTTACAAAGGTGGCGAGATAGTCCGCATGTCCAAGCGTTCCGGCCAGTTTGTGACCCTGGAGGAACTTGTCGGGGAGGTGGGCCAGGACGCTGCCCGCTACTTCTTTGTCATGCGCGGCTCCGACAGCCACCTGGATTTTGACCTGGACCTGGCTAAAGCGGAAACCAACGAGAACCCGGTGTATTACATCCAGTACGCCTACGCCCGCATATGCAGTATTTTAAGGCAATACGGAGAGCAGGGCGGACAAATGCCCGAGGCCTCTAAAGTAAATTTTAATTTGCTAAAAGAAGAGTACGAACTGGCTCTGGCCAGGAAACTGGCCGATTTCCCGGAGGAAGTGGCTTCAGCCGCTGCCGGTCTGGCGCCGCAGCGCATCGCCCGCTACCTGCACGAATTGGCGGGGCTGCTGCACAGCTTTTACAACAGCCACAGGGTGATTACCACTGAACAAGACCTTTCCGATGCCCGCCTGGTGCTGGTGAACGCTACCAGGATTACGCTCAAAAACGCCCTTGGCCTGCTGGGACTAACCGCCCCGGAGAGAATGTAATAAAGGGTGCGCATCAAATTTTTAAAGGGCTCTATTGACTGTTAGATGGGTAAAAAGTTAGAATGGGAGAGGCAGTTTAAATGCCTTTAACTACCAAATAATAACAGGAGGCTGACCATGGCCAAATTCGTTTTTGTTACCGGCGGGGTGGTTTCTTCGTTGGGCAAGGGGATAACGGCCGCCTCCCTGGGGCGTCTTTTAAAAAGCCGCGGGCTAAAGGTGGCTATCCAGAAGTTGGACCCTTATATCAACGTAGACCCGGGTACAATGAGCCCTTATCAGCATGGGGAAGTTTTCGTCACCGAAGATGGCGCTGAAACGGATCTGGACTTGGGGCACTATGAGCGCTTTATCGACATAAATATCTCCCGTAGCTGCAATGTTACAACCGGCGGTATTTACAGCGCGGTTATCAATAAAGAGCGCCGGGGTGACTTCCTCGGCGGCACGGTTCAGGTAATCCCTCACATCACCAACGAAATAAAGGATCAGGTCCGCCGCGTGGCCACCGAGTCCAACGCGGACGTGATCATAACTGAAATCGGGGGTACTGTCGGCGATATTGAGTCGCTGCCTTTCCTGGAAGCGATTCGTCAGTTAAAGGGTGACCTGGGCAAGAGGAATGTGGTTTACATTCATGTGACGCTGGTTCCTTACCTGCGGGCCGCCAATGAGCTTAAAACCAAGCCCACCCAGCACAGCGTCAAGGAATTAAGGGGCATAGGCATCCAGCCTGATGTTATCGTATGCCGCACGGAAAGACCTCTGACCAAGGACATGGAAGAAAAACTGGCACTGTTCTGTGACATTGATAAAGATGCGGTAATCCAGGCCATAGATGCGCCTTCTATTTATGAAGTTCCTTTGATGCTGGAGGAAGAAGGCCTGGCTGATATAGTTCTTGAAAAGCTGGGCGTAACCACCGATCCCCCCAATCTTAGCGACTGGCGGGATATGGTGGTCAGGCTGAAAAACCTGCGCTATCAGGCCACAATAGGACTTGTGGGCAAATATGTTTCCCTGCACGACGCTTACCTGAGTGTGGCCGAGTCGCTGCGCCACGCCGGGTTTTACCACGGCTGCTCCATTGAAATAAATTGGATTAACTCGGAGGAAGTAACCCAGGCCAACGCTGGAGAGATATTAAGAGGGGTCGACGGCGTCCTGGTGCCAGGCGGTTTTGGCGACCGGGGCATTGAAGGAAAAATAGAGGCCATTCGCTTCGCGCGCGAAAACGGCATTCCTTATTTGGGGCTTTGTCTCGGCATGCAACTGGCGGTAGTGGAGTTTTCCCGCAATGTGGTCGGCTGGCGTGACGCCAACAGTACCGAATTCAACCCCATGACTTCCCATCCGGTGATAGACTTGCTGCCGGAGCAGAAAGAACTGGATATGAAGGGCGGCACGATGCGCCTGGGCAAGTATACCTGCAAGCTGCAGCCAGGCACCCTGGCCCATAAATGCTATGGTCAGGGTAATATCGAAGAAAGACACCGGCACCGTTACGAATTGAACAATGCTTACCGCGACGAACTCGCCCAAAAGGGGTTGGTGTTCAGCGGAACTTTGCCCAGCGACTACCTGGTGGAGGTTATTGAGTTGCCAAGCCATCCCTGGTTTGTAGCCACCCAGTTCCACCCGGAATTCAAGTCCCGCCCGAACCGGCCCCACCCGTTATTCAGAGAATTTATCGGAGCTTCCTTAAAATATAAAAAGTCGAAATATAGTTGACCGCAAGTTTTAGCAGCTTTGGGTAAAACCAAAGCTTTTTTACTATAGTAAGAGTAGTATTTGTAATGTTTTAAGGGTAAAATCTCTTAATGAGGGGACATGAGAATACATCGCGGGGAGGATGGTTTTTATGAGAAAAATTATTGCCGGGATTGTGCTCGGAGTGATTGCTCTTTCTCTGGTTATTGCCATAGCTGTGAGACCGGGCCATAACCAGGCTGCCATAACCGGGAGCAAGAATGGAGAAGTCGGGGTTGTTTACATAGAAGGCGCTATTACCAGTGACCGGGGCGGGGGTGGGCTTTTGGGAGCCCAAACAGGCTCCGCGGAAATTGCCGCCATTTTAAGGGAAGCGGCCAGGGATCCCGGGCTCAAGGCTGTGGTAATCAGACTGAACAGCCCGGGCGGCACAGCGGCGGCAGCCCAGGAAATAGGCGCCGAACTGGAGCGGCTCAGGAAATCAGGTAAAAAAGTGGTTGCTTCCATGGGAGACACAGCAGCTTCAGGGGCGTACTGGATAGCCGTGGGGGCAGACCAAATTGTGGCCAATCCGGGAACCCTGACCGGCAGTATCGGTGTAATTATGGAGCGCCTGGATTTACAGGGCCTGTACGGGAAAATTGGCGCCGATACGGAAACATTTAAAAGCGGACCTTACAAGGACATGGGATCGTCCACCAGGTCGTCAACCCCAGAGGAAAGGGTTATATTCCAGTCTATGATAGATGATATTTACAGTCAGTTTATTGATCACGTGGCCCAGGGCAGGCATAAGGACGTTGCTGAAATCAGGCCACTGGCGGACGGCAGGGTCTTTACCGGCCGCCAGGCCAAAGAGCTGGGGCTGGTTGACCAGCTTGGCGACTTTCATGATGCCGTTCTTTTAGCGGGTAGTCTGGCGGGTATACAGGGAGAGCCCACCATTGTGGAATTGGGGCAAAAGAATATTTTTCGCGAACTGTTTTCCGGCACCGGCGGGAATACTTTTTGGGAAGCGGCGGGGTCCATCCTGCCACGCCAGGGAGAAACGGCCAACACGATTAACTTAAAGTGATCACCTGGAAGGAGGGCGTGGGTTATGAATGAAGATCCCGGTACGGAAAGGACAGAAATCAATAATGATCAGGGCGCGGCCCCGCTTGGCGGGTTAAACACAGACCTTGTTCCGGAAAACGACAGGGCTGCAGCGGATCCGCCCGATGACGCCGGAGAATCTTTCCCCGGTTTTCTGGAGCTGTTTTATGGTGTGCTTTTTGAACCGGTCAAAACAATGAAAACAGTGGCTCAGGCGCCACCGCTTGGTACGGTGGCGATTGTGGTTACGATTCTCATCCTTTTGGGCACGACCATGGGATTTCTCACTTTTTCAAGAGTTGTAGAGCAGAGTCTGCAGGCAGCTGACTTAGAACAACTCCTGACGGGAGTACAGGCGATGGCGCCGTTTTGGGTAGTTATTGCCCTCCTCATGGGTTACGTAAAATGGTTTGGTTACAGTGCGGTTTTGCACCTGGTTGCCGATCTGTTAGGAGGCCAGGGCAATGCCAGGGGCGTTTTTGCCGCGGTCGGCTTGGCCGGGCTGCCGTCGGCCTTAATAATACCTTTTCAGTTTTTAGGATACTGGTTCGGGATGGGGAACACCGCTGTAACTATAATACTGGGGTTAGCCAGTCTGGCGGTAGGAATCTGGAGTATTGTTCTACTGGTGATCGGTGTCAGGGCTGTGCACCGGCTGTCTACCGGCCGTTCGGTCTTCACCGTGCTCACTCCCTTTCTGGCGCTGCTCTTATTCCTAATTGTCCTGATCGCGGCACTGGCGGTTTTAGCCATTTCTTTGCCGTATAAGGCGAATTTCCCCAGTTACTTCTAAAAGTATTAATATAATAATAATATTTATTTCCCTCCTGGAGGAAATTTGTGAATACCGGAGAATGTTTATTGATACTTTTCCTTTCTAGTACCAGGACGGGGTGAGAACATGCCGGCAAAAACCTATGACCTTTTGATTGTTGACGATCAGGCGGGAGTACGCCGCTTTTTAGCTGAAGCTTTCAGCGAGGAGGGCTATCGTGTTGAGGTTGCCTGCAGTGGAGGAGAAGCTGTCAGGAAAGCAAGCGCCAGGCGCCCTTCACTTGTCCTGCTGGACATAAAGATGCCGGGTATGAATGGGTTGGAGACCCTGGAAGAACTTCGCAAAATTGCACCGGGTGTGCCAGTGGTAATGATGACCGCCTATGGTGAGCTGGATATTGTAACCGAGGCTAAAAAAAGAGGAGTTAAGAATTATATTAATAAGCCTTTTGACTTGAGTGAGGTCCGCTGCCTGGTTAAGGAATTGCTCATCACAGGGGAGGACCGGATGATAACCAGGAAAGAGATTGGCAACCCGGCTTAAGGAGGACTTTTTTACTTAATGGCGAAGGAGTAAATAAAGCTTTTTGAAGCGGCGTGGGTTATTTCACGGTGCTTTGGGGGGATTTAAGCAATGCTTATTACCACAAATGCCATTATGGCCATGCGTTGTCCGGAATGCGGGAAAATGGAGTATCACGATTTTTCCAGGTTTGCCATCTATAAAAGCAGAACTGCTAATATAAATTGTTCTTGCGGTGCTGTCAAACTGATCATAAACACCAAGAACAACTCTTCTTACTGGCTTCAGATTCCCTGCCTGGTTTGTGAAACCAAACATTTTATTGAGATTTCCGGCAGGTCGCTCTGGTCCGGGGATATTACCCGTCTTTCTTGCCAGGACACGGAGTTGGAGTTGGGTTATATCGGACCGGAGTCAAAGGTCAGGCAAATTATATCGGACCAGGAACAGGAACTGGAAGCCCTGGTGGATGAGATTAATTGTGATGGTTATTTTCATAACTCAAATATTATGTACGAAGTGCTCAACTGTCTCCACGAAATTGCCGAGCAGGGCGAGCTGTTCTGCCAGTGCGGCAATTATAAAATTGAGGTCGAGCTATTCCCGGACTGCCTGGAGCTGCACTGCAAAAACTGTGACAGTATAAATATTATTTACGCCGAAACGGAGGAAGACCTGAACGTTATCAGACAGGTTGAGAGCATTGAACTCGCCCGGCACGGGTTTAAGTGCCTGGACAGCCTGGCTAACACAAGTAAGCCTAAAAAAGCCCGCCGCAAAAGAAGTAAAACATAATTTGATCCCCCCCCGGCCATACTGTGGTAAAAAGGCCTTAAAATTCATTTAAAACTCGCTTTTATTTCACCAAGTAAATACGATTGGTATTATTTTTGTGCTGGGAGCAAGGGCCAGTTTTGAAGACTCCCGCACTGTTTTGAGAAGCCTATCTAAAAAGGAGGTTGTTTTAGTGCCATTAGTTGGTGTTAGTGAACTGTTGATAAAGGCTGAAGCCGGCGGTTACGCGGTGGGAGCTTTTAACTGCAACAACATGGAAATCGTACAGGCTATCACCGCAGCCGCCGAAGCGGAAAACGCCCCGGTTATTATGCAGGCCAGCCAGGGCGCCATAAAATATGCCGGCATAGATTACATAACGCTAATGGCCAGGATGGCCGCGGAGCAGGCGAGTGTGCCGGTGGCGCTTCACCTTGATCACGGCACCAGCTTTGAACAGGTGATTCAGTGTGTGCGCTCCGGCTTTACCTCGGTAATGATCGATGGTTCAAAGCTGTCCCTGGCCGACAACATCAAGCTTACCAAAAGGGTACTGGATGTGGCGAGGGCTGTGGGCGTTTCGGTTGAGGCCGAGCTTGGCAAAATAGGCGGTACTGAAGACGACATAACCGTTAGCGAGCGGGATGCCTTTTTTACCGACCCGGCGGAGGCCGGAATTTTTGTAAGTGAAACCGGGGTGGACTCCCTGGCGATTGCCATAGGCACCGCGCACGGGCAGTATAAAGGGACGCCTGAATTGGATTTTGCCCGCCTGGTCAAGATTAAGTCAATTGTGGGCATACCTATTGTTCTGCACGGCTCTTCCGGGGTGCCTGATGACGCCATCCGTGAAGCCATCCGCCTGGGTGTGCGCAAGGTCAATATTGACACCAATATTCGCGAAGCGTTTGTCGAAGCCGCCCGCAAGGTACTGGAGGCCAACCCCCGGGAAATCGATCCCCGCAAGATGCTTGGCCCCGCCAGAGAGGCGGCAACAAGTTTAATCAGGGAAAAAATAAGAATTTTCGGCAGCACCAACAAAGCGTAATAAGACGTGGGACAAAAAAATTCCCACAGGATTTACAGGATTATTATGATTTACAGGACTTTTATATTTAATGGTTTAACTAAGAAAAGTTGTGTTGGATACCTTGTAACGATTTATGTATTTGAATTAGGTTTCTAAATTATACGGCCCACGACTCAAAAGGAGGTACCTGAGAAATGAAGCTTTTTATAGATACCGCCAATGTGGAGGAAATAAGGGAAGCATATGCTCTTGGTGTGATCTGCGGTGTTACCACCAACCCTTCTTTAATTGCCAGGGAGGGTCGAAGCTTTGCCCAGGTGGTGCGGGAAATTGTTTCTATCGTTGATGGCCCCATCAGCGCCGAGGCGGTAAGCGCCGACGCGCCTGGGATGGTCTCCGAGGCAGTTGATCTGGCGGCTATCCATCCCAATATCGTGGTTAAAATACCGATGACCGCGGAGGGTTTAAAAGCAACCAAAATTTTAGCCGATAAAAATATCCGCACTAATGTAACCCTGGTTTTTTCAGCCAACCAGGCTCTTCTTGCCGCCAGGGCCGGGGCAACCTACGTCAGCCCCTTTGTGGGCCGCCTGGACGATATCAGCCAGGACGGGATGGATCTGGTCTACGACATTATGGAAATATTTGACCGCTATCAGCTGCCAACCCAGGTAATCGCGGCGAGCATCCGCCACCCGGTGCACGTCATCGCCGCGGCCAAGGCGGGCGCTCATATTGCTACTGTTCCTTATAAAGTGATCATGCAGATGATCAAACACCCGCTGACCGATGCGGGCGTTAAGAAGTTTCTGGAGGACTGGGAAACAGTAAAGAATAAGTAAGTGAATTATCTAATATAGGGTAATATCCTCGATTCCAGGTGATAAAGATGTTTTGCCTCTTTCCTGGAAATAATATAGAATAAACAATATAAACATCCCTTATTTCCAGGGGTTATTTTGACAAGCAAAAGGAGTTGTGTTGTGTTTGCCCAAGGAGTATTTTATTTTAAGAAGAGAATAGGCACACCTGTTTGTGAAACGATCAGGACCTATTACAACAAAATGATGGAACTGCCCGACTCACCCAAAAAAATAGCAAAAGGTGTGGCGTTGGGCTTGGCTTTCGATTTTCTCCCCATTCCGATCATCAGTATCCCTCTTTCCTACCTTGCCGCCCGGCTTATTCGCTGCAACCCTGTGGCAACAGTGGCAACGGTAATCTTTTTTAAACTGGCTGTGCCTTTTTTCTACACCTTAAACATAATGGTGGGAAATATTTTTCTGGGGGATATGCCGGGACCGGACATAGTATACTCCGGAGCTTCGGTTATCGGTTCCTTTGTTGCCCGGTTGGTGGAGCACGGATATCCTTTCCTGCTGGGGAGCGTGCTGAACTCCGTGCTGGTATTTGTGCTGGTCTATTTCCTGATATTGTTTATACAAAAAAACAGGCGGCGTGGGCGGGGCGCATAAAAGCGTCCTCCTTTGGTTATAAAATTGAGTAAAGTATATTTTTGTTTGGGGGGTTGCCTTTGAATTATGCCGACCTTGAAAACAAAACCATGGTCGAGCTGTACAAGATTGCTAAAGAGATGGAATTGCCAGGCTATTACAAACTGCGCAAAAAAGAACTGATTTTTGAAATTCTAAAAGCCAAGACCGAGAAAACCGGGCATTTGTATGCTAAAGGTGTTCTGGAAATCCTGCCTGACGGGTATGGATTTTTAAGACCCTTTCAGTACCATCCAAGCAACGATGATATCTACGTTTCATCTTCCCAGATCAGGCGCTTTGATATGCGAACAGGCGATCTTGTCGCAGGCCAGGTAAGGCGCCCCAAGGATAGCGAAAGGTATTTCGCCCTTCTCCGGGTGGAGCAGATAAATGGTGTAGACCCGGAACAGGCTGCTGAAAGACTCCACTTCGACGGGCTTACCCCCCTTTATCCTCAGGAACGGATCACTATGGAAACACAGCAGGACAAATTTTCGACCCGTATCATCGACCTTCTAGCTCCCATTGGTAAAGGACAGCGAGGTTTGATCGTCTCCCCGCCTAAAGCAGGTAAAACTATTCTCCTGAAAGAAATCGCCAACAGCATCACCACGAATCACCCGGAAATCTACCTGATGGTTCTGCTGATCGACGAGCGGCCGGAGGAAGTTACCGATATAGAGCGTTCCGTAAAAGGTGAAGTGGTCAGTTCCACCTTTGACGAGCCACCGGAAAACCATGTGAAAGTCGCGGATATGGTTCTGGAACGGGCTAAGCGCATGGTGGAACACAGGTACGACGTGGTCATCCTTTTGGACAGCATAACCCGTCTGGCCAGGGCCCACAACCTTGTTGTCCCCCCCAGCGGGCGCACGCTGTCGGGCGGCGTGGACCCCTCGGCCCTGCACAAGCCCAAGCGGTTTTTTGGGGCGGCGCGCAACCTGGAAGAAGGCGGCAGCCTGACTATACTGGCCACTGCCCTGATTGAAACGGGCAGCCGGATGGACGATGTTATTTTCGAGGAGTTTAAAGGAACCGGCAATATGGAGCTGATCCTGGACCGGCGGCTTGCTGAGAGAAGGCTTTTCCCGGCTATTGACGTCTTGCGTTCCGGGACGCGCAAAGAAGAACTTCTTCTTTCGAAAGAAGAGTTGGAGATGATCTGGCAGTTCCGCAAGTCCACTGTTGGAGCGGCGCCCTGGGAGGCCATGGAGATGCTGGTGGAGCAGATGAAACGGACCAGAACAAACCGTGATTTACTCCAGGCTTTCCAGCACCTGCGGCGCGCTGAACATATCTCTAACGGGCGTACGGAACCCGGCCGGAAAGGGAATTACAGCACGGGAACCTAAAAACAGGATGCTATTATGTATAAAAACCACCTCTTCTGGCAAAACTACCAAGTGATTTGCCTGAAGAAGAGGTGGTTTTTTAAATGCAAATTTTAAAAATAAAAGCAAACAAAGTCAAGGCTTTTATAGCGGTTTTTTCTGCTGCGGCCGTTCTCTGTTCTGCCTGTCCCGCTTTTGCGCGGCTTGATGAGTTAGTTCTGGAGAGCGCTCCTTATATTGCGCCGCCTGTTATAGCAGAAACAGCAGCTCAAATTCTTTATGAAGTAAAACCGGGTGACACCCTGTCGGAAATCGCCAGAAAAAACAGTTTGTCCATGGAGACACTGGCCTCGGCAAACAGCCTGTCCGACCTGGATAAAATCCGTTCAGGCCAGTTGTTGAAAGTACCGTCTGACTGTTTGTTGCACCTGGTGCAACCAGGCGAGACATTATTGGAAATTGCCAGGATGTACAAGGCTGACGTAAATCTGGTCGGAGCCCGCAACGGGCTCTCCAACTTAAACAATATTGTTGTTGGACAAAAGATTTTTATTCCGTATACCGCACGAGGCACAGAGTCCTCTGCAGTGTCCAGGGGCCCGGTGGTATTGTCGATGTCGTGGCCGCTGTCGGGAGTCATAACCTCTCCCTTTGGACTGAGAGAAGGCAGGCCGCACGAAGGAATCGACATAGCTGTGGAAGAAGGGACTCCGGTAAGGGCGGCCGCAGCCGGTCGGGTTGTTTTTGCAGGCCCCAGGGGTACCTACGGTCTTGCCGTTATCGTCGACCACGGCGACGGTTCCCGTACACTTTACGCCCACTGTTCCAGGCTGTTGGTTGCCGAGGGTAGTTCTGTTGACACAAGCACTGTAATTGCCCTGTCCGGCAATACCGGTCACTCGACGGGGCCGCACCTGCACCTGGAAGTGCTCAAAAACGGTGTGCCGCTTAACCCGATAAATTACCTGGAAAAAGAAAGCTACTACGGTTAAATGTGAAGCCGCCTGCGGGGCGGCTTTCATATTTTAGTCAGACAAGGGGACGGTTCTCCTGTCTCACTTGAGGCAAGGGGATACATCCCTTCAGGGAATGTCCCCCAAATAGCAGCCAAATCCTTTGTCATGCCCCAGGATATGCTTTATAATTGTGGTATGTGAAAATCCTGGGTAGGGGGTGGAGATGGTGTACCGCCTGGTTTTTGCCGGGGATGACGGGCAGTTGTACGACCACCATAGCCTGCGGGCTACAGGGCGCACCGGGGACCGGTTTGTCGAACTGAATGGGGACGATCTGGAAAAACTTCCGGCGGGAGCTTCCCTGGTCCTGGTGCCCGGCGGCAGGCCCGTGGGGATCAACCGTGCCGGGCGTTTTTCCCTGCTTGAGCGCAACCCGTGGCGGGAGGGGCAGGTCTGGGCGGTAGGCGCGCTGCTGCCCCAGGGCTACACCCGTACCCTGCTGCCCTCTTATCATCGGACTCAAAAAGAGAAGCCGGTTCCCCTGCTGGGTTACGCGGCTGTGGCCTGCAGGGACGGGGAAATGTATATGGCCGCTTGCCGGACGGACAATCCTCAGCGCTGGGATCCGGCCCATTACGATTCCTGTGAACTACCGGCACTGGTGGCAGAAAAAGTGAAACAGCACCCGGCTAACCGCATCCTGCGTCAGCTTGCCCACTGTGCCCTGGAGTACCACTGTTTCACCGCCCAGAATATTTTTTACAGCCGCTGGGAAGGGGGCATACCTGTTTCCCCGGCCTGTAACGCCGGCTGTCTTGGCTGTATTTCCGAGCAGCCCGCGGAATGCTGTCCCTCGCCGCAAGCGCGGATAAAATACCAGCCGGCGCCGGGGGAAGTTGCTGAAATTGCGGCGCCGCACCTTCGGAGCGGGGATGGCTGCATGATCAGCTTCGGGCAGGGCTGCGAAGGGGAACCCACTCTGGCTGCCGGGACCATAGCAAAGGCTATTGAAATGATCAGGGGAGTTACCAGCCGGGGTACTATCAACATGAACAGCAACGCCGGCTTTACTGCCGGGGTGGCCGGTATTTGCCGGGCCGGCCTGGACGCGATACGGGTCACCTTGATCAGCGCCAGAGAGGAAATATACCAGGCCTATCACCGCCCTCAAGGTTTTAACCTTTCTGATGTGCGCAACTCAATCAGAATCGCGGTCTCCAGCGGGGTTTATACCTCGTTGAATTTACTAGTTCTTCCCGGGCTCACAGATCGCGAGGAAGAGACGCAAGCGTTATTGGAGATGGTGCGCGACACAGGTGTGAACATGATCCAACTGCGCAACCTCAACATAGATCCGGATTTCCTTTTTCAGTATTTGCCGGCAGAGGGCGGGGAAATGTTGGGCATACCCGCTATGATCGATATTTTACAGAAAGTGCCTGGGCTTGAAGTCGGCAGTTTCAGCCGGCCAGTGCGGTAGCAGTAAAGTAAAAGAAATTGACAGGATTTACAGGATTAAAAAATGATTTACAGGATTAAGGATAAAACCATATATAATGAGTTAAGGTCGTAAGTAATTAAACAATATTTTAAATAGATTTATGTAAAATTTTTTATCAAGAATTGTGATAATGAAAAATGGTGCACAATTAGAGAAAAGATACTATTGCAGGTCATTTTCTGAAAACCTGTTAATCCCGTTTAATCCTGTTAATCCTGTCAAATTGTTTGTCAATTTGTATTTCTAGTTAAAACACTTTTTCTTGCGGGGCAGTGAACCTTATGCTATAATTAGGAAGTGTGTTCCTTTGTATGGAACGAAAAGAGGTGAAACCTGGTGAAAGAAAATATACACCCGAAATTCGGGAAAGCCAAGATATCCTGCGTTTGTGGTGAGACGTTTGAGGCCGGTTCAACTAAAAAAGAACTGCGCGTAGAGATCTGTTCCAAATGTCATCCTTTTTATACTGGCACGCAGCGGACGATCGATACCGGCGGAAGGGCCGAGCGCTTCCGCAAGAAATACGGCTTGACGAAGTAAGAAAAGGTAGCAGAGCGAGCGCTCTGCTATTTCTACTAAAGGGGTGATGTGATGAGTTCCCCGTTTCAATATGGAGGTCAGGCTGTAATTGAGGGGGTTATGATGCGGGGTCCTGATGCCCGCGCCATTGCCGTTCGCCGTCCGGATCAGACCATTGTGATTGACGAAAAAAAAGTAGGCTCGCTTACCAAGCGGGTGCCGGTATTAAAATGGCCCTTGGTGCGCGGCGTGGTGGTGCTGATAGAATCCCTGGTTTTAGGCATTGAGGCTTTGACCTACTCAGCCAATCAGGCTATGGGCGAAGAAGAGGAAGAAAAGCTGACTACCAAAGAGATAGTGATCACAATCATACTCTCTATGGGATTGGCTGTTTTTCTTTTTGCCATACTGCCAACAGCGGCCGCCCACCTGATGATCAAAATAGCTCCCGGCAGCCTGGTCCAGAATCTTATTGAAGGGTTTTTCCGGATTGCCGTCTTCCTGATTTATGTGGTTGCCATCAGCAGGATTGGCGACATCAAACGGGTTTTTCAGTACCATGGGGCGGAGCATAAAGTGATCAACGCCTATGAGGCCGGTGATCAGCTAACGGTAGAGCGGGTACAGCGGTATGCCACCCTTCACCCCAGATGTGGTACTAGTTTTCTTTTAATAGTAATAATAATGAGCATACTGATGTTTTCCCTGTTGGGCCATCAGGTGCTCTGGTGGAGGATCCTCTCCAGGATTATTCTCCTGCCCGTATTGGCGGGTATTTCCTATGAATTGGTTAAACTATCCGGTAAGTACACTTCCGCTCCTTTATGCCGTGTTTTGATCGCTCCGGGCATGTGGCTGCAGAAACTTACCACTAACCCGCCTGATGACGGGCAGGTGGAGGTGGCCATTGCCGCCTTTGGGGCTGTGTTGAAGGAAGGTGTAGAATAGTGTTGGAAAGATTGGCCAGCATAGAGGAAAGGTATGAGGAACTGGGAAACCTGATCGGGGACCCTGAAGTCATGGCCGACCTCGGTCGCTGGCAGCAATTTGTCAAGGCGCACGCGGATTTAGCGGATGTTGTGGCTTTATACCGTGACTTCAAGAAAGTCACCAAAGAGCTTCAGGAGGCAAAAACGCTTCTCGTTGAGGAGCCGGACATTGAATTGCGTGAAATGGTCCAGACCGAACTGGATGACCTTACTGAAAAGAAATCCAGCCTGGAGCAGCGTCTTAAAATACTGCTGCTGCCCAAGGATCCCAATGACGAGAAAAACGTTATCCTGGAGATTCGCGCCGGCACCGGCGGTGAGGAGGCCGCCCTCTTTGCGGCAGTCTTGTTCCGCATGTATACCCATTACGCTGAGAGGCGAGGTTGGAAAACAGAAGTTTTAAACGCCAACTATACTGATATCGGCGGCTTTAAAGAGTTGATCTGCCTGATCCAGGGGAAAGGCGCTTACAGCTATTTTAAGTTTGAGAGCGGCGTACACAGGGTGCAGCGCATTCCCACTACCGAGTCCGGTGGGCGTATTCACACCTCCGCCGCCACGGTGGCGGTGTTGCCGGAAGCGGAAGATGTGGATGTTGAGATCGACCCCAACGATTTAAGGATTGATGTTTTCTGCGCGTCAGGACACGGCGGCCAGTCTGTAAACACAACCCAGTCCGCGGTGCGGATTACCCACATTCCCTCGGGCATAGTCGTCTCCATGCAGGATGAGAAGTCGCAGCATAAAAATAAGGACAAGGCGATGAAGGTATTGCGGTCCCGCCTGCTGGACCGGGCACAGGAAGAACACCAGCAAAAAATGTCTAATACCAGGAAATCAATGGTGGGGTCGGGAGACCGCAGTGAACGGATCCGTACTTATAACTTTCCTCAGAACCGGGTTACCGATCACCGGGTCGGGCTGACCTTGCACCGACTGGACGGAGTTTTAGAGGGTGACCTGGATGAAATTATTGAAACACTTGTTACCACTGACCAGACCGAGCGCTTAAAGCAATTGGATTAAAGGTGTTTAACTTATAATAAGAGCAACATTAACAAGCTTGCCAGCGCAGGGCCGAATTTATTCGGCCCTTTATCGAATAAATTCGAGGTGAAAAAGTTGATTTTAACCGTTAAATCCGCCCTGAGGCAGGCCAGGATACAATTTGAAGAAGCAGGTATCAGTTCATCGGCTCTGGATGCTGAAGTGCTGCTGTCCCATGCGACTGGTTGTGACCGGGCTGGATTATATTCTAATTGGGACCGGTTGCTGTCAGGGGAGGAAGAAGTCAGATTTTACGAACTCACCCGCAGGCGGCGGAGTGGTGAGCCGGTGGCTTACATAACAGGCCGCAAGGAATTTATGGGCCTCGATTTTATGGTTAACCCTTCTGTTTTAATTCCCCGGCCTGAGACCGAACTGCTGGTTGAAAACGCGCTTAAACTTATGCCCCCGGCCAGTACGGTGGTCGACGTTGGGACCGGCAGCGGGGCCATATCCGTTAGCCTGGCTTTTTATAACCCCGGGGCGGTGGTGTTCGCCATTGACTGCTCCCCTGAAGCATTGGAGGTAGCCCGGCGGAACGCGGTTAAAAACGGAGTCGCTGATAGGGTGTTTTTTTTCGAAGGCAGCCTGCTTGCTCCCCTGGACGGGTTGTTGCGGCCCGGCCAGGTAGACCAGATTACGGCCAACTTGCCGTATATTGACTCCAATGACCTCCCGGGACTGCCCAGGGAGGTCAGGCTGTTTGAGCCTTTACTGGCCCTGGATGGGGGCGCCGAAGGGTTGGAACACTACCGCCGCCTGATCCCACAAGCAGAAATATACCTCAAACAGGGCGGCGCCCTCCTGTTTGAAATTGGATTTAATCAAGGGCGGCAGGCCTTGAATCTCTTGAATCCAAATCTATGGCAGGCGGCAGTTATAAAGGATCTGACGGGTTTGGACAGGCTGGTGCTGGCCAGGTATCTGGGACGTGAGAAATGAGACGTGGGACGTGAGACGTGAGACGTGAGAATGAAAGATAGCCTAAAGGGTCAATGATATAAAGAGATACTGGATATTCCCACTACTCACAATCCACGACCCCAAAGGAATGCAGAATATACCGACGTCTCACGTCCCAATAGGAATACAGAATATACCGACGTCCGACGTCTGACGACCGAAACGGACGGGTTGAAAACAGTAAAATTTGGGATTATAATTTAAAAGCGTTTATTAAGGATACTTTTTAAATATAAATGAGGTGGCCGTGTGTGACTGAAAGAAATATAGCCACCCTGTACATGAAAGTTGACCCGGTTCATCCTGAGCAGAAAGCTATTGAAGAAGCGGCGCTGATTTTACGCAGGGGAGGGTTGGTGGCGTTTCCCACTGAAACAGTGTACGGCTTGGGCGCAAACGCTTTGGACGGGCAGGCGGTGGCAAGGATCTTTAAGGCCAAGGGACGTCCTTCGGACAACCCCATTATTGTCCATGTAGCAGGCCGCGAGCAGGTCAGCGCGCTGATTGAGAGCCTTCCTGTTACTGCGGAAATGTTGATGGACGCTTACTGGCCGGGCCCCCTTACTCTTGTTCTCCCTGTTGGGGAAATGGTGCCGCAAGAAGTTACAGCCGGGCTCCGGACTGTTGCGGTGCGCATGCCCGATCACCCTGTAGCCCTGGCTTTAATAAGGGCTGCAGGGGTGCCTGTGGCGGCGCCCAGCGCCAATATGTCGGGGCGGCCCAGCCCTACCTCGGCAAAACACGTGTTGGAGGACTTAAACGGCAGAATTGAAGCTGTTCTTGATGGCGGGCCGGCTGGAGTCGGAGTTGAATCAACAGTACTGGACATGACCTCAAAGGTGCCGGTGATTTTAAGGCCCGGGGGAATAACCCCGGAGGATCTCAGAGATGTTTTGGGTGAAGTAGATGTTGATCCGGCTGCCGCAGCCGGTTTTAGCAAGGTGGAAACCCCCCGTTCCCCCGGGATGAAATACGTACATTACGCTCCACTGGCGCCGCTGCGGCTGGTGATAGGTAAACCGGAGGCCGCAGCCTTAAAGATTAAAGAACTGGCTGGCAAAGAAAAGGCCAGGGGCAGGAAGGTGGGAATCCTGTCTTTCTCTAAAAACGATGATTTTTCCCATTATGGAGAGGTAGTGATCGCCGGGTGCAGGGAAAAGCCTGAAACTGTCGCGGCCGGCCTGTATTCAGCCCTGCGCCGTTTTAACGATCTGGGGGTGGATATTATCTTTGCCGAAGGGCTTGAGGAACTTGGTGTGGGGCTGGCGGTAATGAACCGCCTTAAAAAAGCGGCTGGCGGCCACATTATAATAGTGTAGGGGGACAGGTCATTAACTTATTTAGTTTCGATGTGAAAAAATACAAGCAAATAAGTTAATGACCTGTCCCCCTACATTGGAGGTTCGTATGAGTATTGTTACTTTAATAGTATTAGCGGTGGCGCTGGGTACGGACGCCTTCTCCCTTTGTGTGGGAATCGGGCTGGCCGGGGTAAACCGGCGGCAGATGTTAGTAATCAGCATTACCGTTCTGGTGTTTCACATTTTCATGCCTCTGGCGGGCTGGGTTGTCGGCGAGTTCGCGGGCAGCAGGCTCGGCAGGGCGGCGTCAGTGATTGGGGCCGTACTCCTGGTTTACCTGGGTGCAAGAATGATCTGGGCTACCATGCGGGGCGGCAGGGAGACAGAAATAAAGACGATTAACTTTAACACCTGGGGGTTGGTCCTGTTGGGGACCAGTGTAAGCATGGATGCTCTGAGCGTTGGTTTTACCCTGGGAGCCCGCCAGGTAAATCTTTTGCTTACCGCGGGGACAATAGGCATAGTGGCCGGGGCGATGACCGCCAGCGGGCTCATCTTTGGCCGTTTCGTGGGCAGTTGGGTAGGCGAGAGAGCTCAACTCCTGGGCGGAGTGATCCTTGTCGGCATCGGCGCAAAGCTGTTTTTTTAAAACATAATTTTCACAGGATTAACAGGATTAAAAAAGATTAACAGGATTTTTAACAAGATAAAAAGTAATTTCTTTTCTTTTAATGAACCCAGTATACAATTTATAGGTCTTATATTTTAAATTAATATCTTGTTGGTCCAATTGCTAATAGCATAGTTAGAGAGAATTATTTAAAAATATAGGGTTAATGGTTTATAAACTTACTTAAAATTTTAAAGGTTTTTAATTATTTAATCCTGTAAATCTTGATAATCCTGTAAATCCTGTGATAAAAGGGGTTTTTAGCTTGAAAATACTCTTTGTCTGTACCGGGAATACCTGCCGCAGTAGTATGGCCGAGGCTCTGGCAAGAAAGCTTTTAACGGGCAGATCCGGAGATAAATGTGATGTGCATTTCTTTTCCGCCGGAGTAGCGGCATTCCCTGAAGACCGGGCTTCGCGGGAGGCGGTGCAGGCAATGTCCGAAATGGGCATAAACCTTCAGCACCACCGGGCGACCAGGCTCAGCCGGGATAATGTGTTAGAGGCCGATTTGATTCTGACCATGACCAGAGGCCACCTCGATCACGTTAAAAATCTTTTCCCCCAGTTTGCGGCAAAGGTTTTCACCCTGGCCGAATACGCGGACTCCATTGGTGATGTGCCGGACCCGATTGGACAATCGCTGGAAGGATACCACCGGTGCGCCCGCAAGATCGAAGAGTTGATTACCCGTATACTGGACAAGCTTTTGCAAAAAAATAAATGAAAAAGATTTATCGCCAGGGCTTTAAAAGGAAAATTCCACTTTGTTGTAGAACCTTGGTATTAGATCCTGTCGAAACACTCTGTTAAGGCGAAAGAAGGGTTTGTCAAGGATATGAAAATTGTTTTAGGGTGCGATCACGGGGGGTTCCGCTTGAAAGAAGAAATAGCCGCGCATCTCAAGGCGTGTGGCATAAAATATAGTGACTTTGGCACCTTTTCAGAAGAACCGGTGGATTATCCCGATCTGGCCTTGAGTATTGCCGAAGCTGTACAAAAAGGAGATTTTGACCGGGGTGTGATCTGCTGTGGCACTGGTATCGGAGTAGCCATAACCGCTAATAAGGTGCCTGGCATCCGGGCCGCTCAGTGCCATGACACTTTTTCCGCCAGGGCAGCCAGGGAGCATAATGACGCTAACATCCTGACCATGGGCGGACGGGTGATTGGACCAGGACTGGCCAGGGATATTATCAATGTTTGGCTTGAATCAGAGTTTACTGGTGGGCGACACGCCCGCCGGGTAGATAAAATAAGTTCTATCGAGCAAAAATATTCATGTTGCAACCGGCAGTAAAAATGATGCTGGTCGTGGGGAGGATTTTTTTATGAGCATATTACGCCCTCTTTCCGAAGTTGACCCTGAAATATTTCATGCTGTTGAGCTGGAAACCCAGCGACAGCGGCGCACCCTGGAACTGATCGCCTCAGAGAATGTGGCCAGTTGCGCGGTTATGGAGGCGCAGAGTTCAGTTCTAACCAACAAATACGCCGAAGGATATCCAGGCCGCCGTTATTACGGAGGCTGCGAGTTTGTTGATATAGCTGAGAGTTTGGCTATTGCACGGTCAAAGGAGCTGTTCGGGGCTGATTATGCCAATGTGCAGCCTCACTCCGGGGCTCAGGCCAACACCGCTGTATATTTTGCCCTCCTCAGCCCGGGAGACACCATTCTCGGCATGGATCTTGCTCACGGTGGACACCTCACCCACGGCAGTCCGATTAACATTTCAGGATCATATTTTAAAATAGCGTTTTACGGAGTGGAAAAGGAAACAGGCCTGATCAATTACGAAAAGGTCTTTGGCGCGGCCATGGAAAGCAAACCCAAGCTGATCATAGCCGGAGCAAGCGCCTATCCAAGAGCTATCGATTTTTACAAGATGAAAGAAATTGCTGAAGAAGTGGGAGCTTATTTGATGGTTGATATGGCCCACATTGCCGGACTGGTGGCGGCGGGCCTGCATATGAGCCCGGTGCCGCATGCTGATGTGGTTACCACCACCACTCATAAAACCTTGCGTGGGCCGAGAGGCGGCCTGATTTTAAGCAAATACGGCGAAAAGTACGGTGTTAAAATCAACAGGGCTGTGTTCCCCGGTATTCAGGGGGGGCCGTTGATGCATATCATAGCCGCGAAGGCGGTAGCGCTAAAAGAAGCGTTGGAGCCCGGTTTTAAGGATTATCAGCAAAGGGTTGTAGTCAACGCCAGGGCACTTGCCGCCGCTCTGCTGGAACGCGGTTTTGACCTGGTATCAGGCGGCACTGATAACCACATGATCCTGGCGGATTTAAGAAGTAAAAACATAACCGGTAAAGAAGTCCAGGAACTTTTTGATGTGGTCGGCGTGACCATAAATAAAAATGCCATACCCTATGATCCCCAACCGCCAAACATTTCGAGCGGCATTCGTATCGGTACCCCGGCGGTGACCACCCGCGGGCTTCAAGAAGAAGATATGTACCAGATTGCCGAAATAATGGACTACGCCATAACTAACCGTGACAGCCGGGAAAAGATCGAAAAGGCGCGGGCGAAAGTAGCCGGACTCTGTGACAAGTACCCGCTGTATTGAGACGTGGGAATATAATTTTATAGGTGTAAAATGATACAGAAAAAACATACCAGCGATCAGAACGATGGCAATATCGAAGAAAACAATCTCACGACCCAACGCCCGGGCTGGGATCAATATTTTATGAATATAGCCAATGTGGTGGCTACCCGTTCAACGTGTTTGCGCAGGCAGGTAGGGTCTATTGTCGTAATGGACAAGCGTATTCTTGCCAGCGGCTATAACGGTGCGCCGGCCGGGTTAAGACACTGCCTTGAAATAGGGTGCCTGCGGGAAAAGCAGGGTGTGCCGTCCGGCCAGCGCCATGAGCTCTGCCGGGGCCTGCATGCCGAACAAAATGCTATCATCCAGGCAGCGGTATATGGTATCGCCATCAAGGGAGCGGTTTATTACGTTACCCACCAGCCCTGTGTCCTGTGCGCCAAGATTCTGATTAACGCTGGGATTGAAAAGATTGTTTTTCAGGGCGAATACCCCGACCCGATGTCCCTGGCGCTGTTTGAAGAGGCCGGGATGGAATTAGTTCACTTCCCACCTGAAGATTGAAAACATATCACAGGATTTACAGGATTTTTAAGATTAACAAGATTTTAATAGGGGTACATCTGGATGGAGGATAATCTTTTAACGGAAAAGGTCATAAGCTGTGCTTTTAATGTACATAATGTGTTAGGAACAGGCTTTATGGAAAAAGTATATGAAAATGCTTTAAAAAAGGAATTAGCAGATAAAAATCTTAAAGTTGAACAACAAGTTCCCATAAAAGTTTATTATAAACAGGAAGTTGTCGGAGATTATTATGCTGATTTATTAGTCGAAAATCAAATTATTGTTGAATTAAAAACTGTTCAAACGATAACCAGAGAACATGAAGTTCAGCTTGTTAATTATCTTACAGCTACTGGTTTAAATACTGGGCTACTAATAAATTTTGGTTCTTCCGTACAAGTAAAACGAAAGTTTCGAAAATGTTTATCAAAATAAATGATTTAATCCTGTAAATCCTGATAATCATGTTAATCCTGTGATAATTCTTTTAAAGCCGTACAAGGAGATGTCTTTTTGCTGAAAGTATTGGCTGTTTTTGGGACCAGGCCGGAGGCCATCAAAATGGCGCCTTTAGTTAAAGAGCTTGAAAAGCACCGCGCTGAAATAGACTGCAAAGTGGCGGTTACAGCCCAGCACAGGGAAATGCTGGACCAGGTGCTTTCATTATTTGAGATTAGCCCCACGTATGACCTTGATATAATGAGGCATGGCCAGAACCTTTTTGATATAACCGGCAGGGCGCTGGCCGGTCTGGAGAAAGTTCTAATCAAGGAAAAACCCGATTTGGTGTTGGTGCACGGAGATACTACCACCACCTTTGTAGCGGCCTTAGCCTCCTTCTATCTGCACATTCCGGTAGGGCACGTGGAAGCGGGCTTGCGAACGA
>JBAZQW010000130.1:0-6409 GCA_041645005.1 Desulfotomaculaceae bacterium
TGAAAAAGTTCCATTTCTGTTAATTGCATCAACAAGTCCACCTCCTTCTTATTCTGGATGCGAAACCTCACTGTCATTAATAGTTTGCTCATGGTGCAGAAAAAAATTCAAATAAATTAATAAAAGCCCAGTAATGTATAATTCAATTTAAAAAATAAAAAGTGCCGGTTTATTATAATAAACCGGCACTCCCAAAGCATTTGCTGGCTAGCTAAAAAAGATAACATTAATACCCCGGTTTTTCATGGCTTCAAGCAGGGGCTCGGTGTCAATGGTACTCAAACGCAGCATCATTTCAACTCTTTCATTGTCTTTCGCCACACTCACGATGCTCTGGATCTGGACGTTAAACTCCTTTACTATCTGGCTTATTGCGGCTATTAGATCTGCCTGGTCTTTCGCTTCGAGCACAAAACGGGTACCAGGTTTGCCGTAGCCAAAAAACTTCACCAAGGCGTCAATAATATCGACAACTGTGATTATACCCACCAGGTTTTCATTTTCCACTACCGGAACGCTCCCAATCTTGTTTTCTCTCATGAGCAGCGCCGCTTCTTCAATGGTGGTATCCGGAGTCACCATCAGTATTTGCTTAACCATGGCGTCAGCAACCGTCATTTTGGCCAGCAGGTAGTTTAGTTCGTAAATGCTCAGGGAAGTTGCGGGGGACGGCGAAACAGTCAGCAGCATTTTTTCTGTTACCACACCGTCGAGTTTCCCATCAGACACTACCGGCAGATGTCTGATGTTATATTTTTTCATAATTTCCAAAGCTTCAAAAACAGGTGTTTTCTTACTAATTGTAATAGGTGATTTGGTCATGTAGTTGCGTACGAACATATATATTAACCTCCTGCCAATTTTATTCTATTGTAATCCAAAAAAAAGGCAGGTGCAAGGACAGGTGGGCAAGTTAAGTTTAAAATAGCTAACAACAAATAAAAACCCGTCATGTAAAAATACATTCCGGGTTTAAAAGTTAGTTTGGGACACTAATTATGATGAAAATACGTTACCCAAAGAAATTTATGCTCCAAAATACTTAACACCTTCTTCTTGAAGGCTTAAGTGAAAAGTAGGCCATCACCAGGAGCAAAAGCCCGATGAGAATCCCTGTGTAACCTGATAATGTGTTTACCAGCCCGCCGCCCAGGGAAGAGCCGAAGGCCTTGCCGGCGGCTTGCGCGCCTTGCTTCGCGGTTTGAACCGCTTGCTGCCCGTAGAAAAGCGGCAGTATCCATGACGCCAGAGGAATAACCAGACATTCCACGGCGGCAACCAGGCAGGCCTTTGACCATATCTTCCCAATAGACTCGGAATTCTGGTAGAATAGTAAGGCAAATACGGGCCATCCGATAAAAAACGCCAAAAGCGCGGCCTTCAAGGTTATCAGCGCGAATAAAAAGTACAGCAGAATGCCGGTGAACAAGCCAGCCAGGACAGCGTTGAATATTCTCATATATTTTCCCTCCCTTCTCATTTTTAGTTAAGTCTATGCTCGTCAGCACCGGATATTACCTTTGTTTCTATAATAAGTTAATAAAGGTGATATTAGTTTCGGCGTCACGGGCAATTTATTAAAAAAAAGTTAATTATTTCTTAAAATTTTGGGGGTATGTTGACAGCCCTCAAAAGGTAATTTATAATTAGGTCAGATATAGTCAGAGACAGGATTTATATAGTATAACCCTCTCTTTTTTATAGGAATCTCTATAGATCTTTAAAATATAAAACATTGTTGTGAGGAGTGAAATAATATGAGAACTGATAAATTTACCCTGAAAACCCAGGAAGCTTTTGAGGCCGCCCAGAAGGTAATGTCTAATTACAGCCACCAGCAAATGGAGGGTGAGCACCTGCTGCTGGGATTGCTGCAGCAGGATGAGGGACTGGTAAGGCAAATACTGCAAAAACTTGAGATCGACATGGTAAAACTGGGGGAAAAGGTGAAAACTGCCGTGGAGCGCCTGCCAAAGGTGCACGGGGCCGGTGGTGTGTATATTTCCCAGGCGCTGTCGCAGATAATCGACCTGGCCTGGAAGGAAGCGGAAAGGCTCAAGGACGAGTATTTGAGCACAGAACACGTGTTGCTGGGAATAGTAGCCAGCCGGGCAGGGGAAGCGGGGAAAATCCTCCGCTCCTATGGTGTGACTCAAGACCGGGTTTACAAAATCCTGGTGGAAATACGTGGCACCCAGCGGGTAACCGACCAGAACCCGGAAGATAAATACCAGTCCCTGGCCCGTTTTACCAGGGACCTGACCGAACTGGCCCGTAAAGACAAGATGGACCCTGTTATCGGCAGGGATGAAGAGATCCGCAGGGTGGTACAGGTGCTTTCCCGGCGCACCAAAAACAACCCGGTTTTAATCGGAGAGCCAGGAGTTGGCAAAACCGCTATAGTGGAGGGGTTGGCCCAGCGGATCATCAGCGGGGACGTGCCGGAAAGCTTGAAAAACAAGCGCCTGCTCAGTCTTGACATGGGCGCCCTGATTGCCGGTTCCAAGTACCGCGGCGAATTTGAGGATCGCCTCAAAGCTGTTTTGAAAGAGATCAGTGAAGCGCAGGGAGAAATTGTTCTTTTCATTGATGAACTGCACACCCTGGTCGGCGCGGGGGCGGCCGAGGGTTCGGTTGACGCGGCCAATATGTTAAAGCCAGCCCTGGCCAGGGGTGAATTGCGCTGTGTGGGAGCCACCACTCTGGATGAATACCGCAAGCACGTTGAAAAGGACGCCGCGCTGGAGCGGCGGTTTCAACCGGTTTACGTCGGTGAGCCTGACGTGGAAGACACCATCGCCATTCTGCGCGGCCTGAAGGAAAAATATGAGGTGCACCACGGGGTGCGGATCAAGGATGCCGCCCTGGTAGCGGCGGCGACACTCTCACACCGTTATATCTCGGAGCGGTTCCTGCCGGACAAGGCTATCGACCTGATTGATGAAGCAGCCTCCCGCCTGCGGATCGAAATTGACAGCATGCCCACGGAAATAGATGAAATTGACCGGCGCATCCGGCAGTTGGAAATTGAGAAGCAGGCTTTGGCCAAGGAGCAGGACAAGGCCAGCCGGGAGCGGCTTTTGAAAATGGAGCAGGAACTCGGTGGTCTCAGGTCCAAAATAAGTGAGCTGAAAGATCACTGGCACAAAGAAAAGGAAATGATCCAGAGCATCCGGGAAATCAAGGAGAGAATTGAGACGACCAGGCTGGCTGAGCAGGCCGCCGAACGAGAAGCCGACCTGGCCAAGGTGGCTGAGCTGCGTTACGGTGTGATGCCGGAACTTAATAAACGCCTGCAGCAAAACAACGAGAAGCTGGAGGAGCTGCAAAAAACGCATAAAATGTTGAAAGAAGAGGTGGACGAGGAGGATATCGCCGAAGTGGTTTCCAAATGGACCGGCATTCCAGTGTCACGGATGCTGGAAGGCGAGTTGCAGAAGCTGCTGAAGATGGAAGAACTCCTGAAAGAGCGGGTGGTCGGGCAGGACCGGGCCGTGCAGGTAGTTGCCAACGCCATTCGCCGGGCCAGGGCGGGGGTATCCGATCCGGAACGGCCCATGGGATCTTTTATCTTCCTTGGTCCAACCGGTGTGGGCAAGACCGAGTTGGCCAGAGCACTGGCGCATTTCCTCTTTAATGACGAACGGGCTATGCTCCGTTTTGACATGAGTGAATATATGGAAAAACATACCGTCTCCCGCTTGATCGGGGCGCCTCCCGGCTACGTGGGTTACGAAGAGGGCGGTCAGCTGACCGAAGCTGTGCGCCGCCGCCCCTACGCGGTGATCCTTTTCGATGAGATTGAAAAAGCGCACCCGGATGTGTTTAATATCCTGCTGCAGCTTTTGGATGACGGGCGGCTAACCGACGGGCAGGGCCGGACGGTTGATTTCAGGAATTCCGTGGTGATTATGACCTCAAACATGGGGGGTCACTGGTTCCGGGAAATCAGGGAGGACAACAGGGTGGAACTGGAAGCCCGTGTGATGGATGAGCTGAGAGAGAGTTTCCGGCCGGAATTCCTTAACCGGATTGACGAGGTTGTCATCTTTAACAACCTGGGCAAGGGAGAGATCATCAAAATCGTGGATATCCAGCTGGCCCTGCTTGAAGTAAGACTGGCCAAACTGGGCCTGTCCCTGACGGTGACGCCTGAGGCCAGGACGCTGCTGGCGGAAGAGGGGTTTGACCCGGTCTACGGGGCGCGGCCGCTAAAAAGAGCCATTCAGCGCCGCCTGGAAAACCCACTTTCGGTCCATATCCTTGAGGGCAGGGACATCCAGGGCGGCATCCTGGTAACAACCGACCAGACCGGCAAGGAACTGGTCTTCGAAAACCGGTCTTAATTGGGGACATTCCATCGGGGACATTCCTCTGCCTATGAGATATTCCCCAAATAGAGGTGTGTCCCCATTCCACTGATGGTGTGTCCCCTTTCCGCTGACGAATAAATTCGCACCTGCATTTATAAAGGCAGCACAGAACGTTATTTCTAGAGTAAATTACGGGGACCCCAAAAAAGGTTCCCTGTTTTTTTCTCTGCACATAACTTAATGCACAGGCGGCAAACTACTTATTTAAAGGTTTTATTCCTGCAGGAATTATGAAGGATATGGTAGAAAATTTAGTACATTGATCGAATTTAATTAATCGAATTTATTGTTAAGACCGAAAGAAATCCAGGAGGGATAAGTATATGGCTGCAAAGGTTTATTTCGCTGATATGCGGGCGGGTTTCAAAAAAAGCCTGCTCGACAAGGTAGAAAAGTTATTTGACATGGCTGGCATGGGGACTTTCATTGAACGAAGGGACCTGGTGGCACTAAAGCTGCATTTCGGTGAAAAAGGCAATACCGGCTACATCCGCCCGCAGTTCCTGCGCAGGATAGTAAATAAAGTCAAGGGACTGGGCGGGAAACCTTTCCTGATGGACGGCAACACACTTTATTTCGGCACCCGCTCAAATGCGGTGGATCACCTGCAAACCGCGGTGGAGAACGGTTTTGCGTACGCGGTGGTAGACGCCCCGCTGATTATAGCCGATGGCCTTACCGGCAAGGATTATGTAAACGTTGAAATAGACCGGAAGCATTTCAAGGAAGTAAAAATTTGCTCAACCGCCTACCACGCTGATGCCTTAATCGCCTTAACCCATTTTAAAGGCCACGAGATGACCGGGTTTGGAGGCGTCTTGAAAAACATAGGCATGGGCCTGGGTGCCAGAAGCGGTAAGCAGATGATGCACTCTGACGTTCTCCCAAAAGTTAACCCGGACAAGTGCAAAGGCTGCGACAGGTGCAGCCAGTGGTGCCCGGCTGAGGCGATAAGCCTCCATGGCAAGGTTTCTGTAGTGGATGAGAGCAAGTGCATCGGTTGCGGTGAGTGCACCGTAACCTGCCCCGCTCAGGCCATTGATGTTAATTGGAAAACAGAGCCTGCCGCAATTCAGGAAAAAATAGTGGAATATGTCGAGGGTGTTTTGAAAAATAAAAAGGGTAAATACGGGTTTATCACTTTTGTCACCAACGTGTCTCCTGATTGCGATTGTTACGGCTGGAGCGACGCTTCCCTGGTAAAGGATATCGGCATTCTGGCCTCCCGCGACCCGGTTGCTATCGAGCAGGCCTGCATTGATCTGGTAAACCAGGAGAAAGTCCTTGCCGGCACCCGCCTTGACAGTGAAGGTGACATCCATGATAAATTCGGGGCGCTGTACCCTGATATAAACTGGAGACACCAGTTGGCTTATGCCGAGGAGATTGGGTTGGGCAGCAGGAAGTATGAGTTAATTAAATGCGACTAGAGGATTAAAAAACGGTGGACAGGAGATAATCGATTGGAACACGGTGCGAAAAACAACAGGGAAAGGGCCATCCTGGTGGGTGTGGAACTGACCGGGGATGATCCGGAGCAGTCCTTATATTCCCTGGAAGAGCTGGCCCAGCTTGCCGATACCGCCGGCGCGGAAGTTTTAACGCAGGTGGTGCAGAAAAGGTCCAGGCCTGACGCGGCGACCTTGCTGGGCAAGGGTAAAGTTGAAGAATTAGCCGGGCTTTGCCGGGAGTCGGGAGCCGATCTGGTGATCATCAACCGGGAGCTTTCCCAGGCTCAGGCGCGCAACCTGGAGGAGCATGCCGGTGTGCGGGTAATTGACCGGACCCAGTTAATTCTTGACATATTTGCCCGCAGGGCCAGGACCAGCGAGGGTAAGCTTCAGGTTGAGCTGGCCCAGCTAAACTATTTACTGCCCCGGCTGACAGGGCGCGGGATAGCTATGTCCCGCCTGGGAGGCGGCATCGGCACAAGAGGCCCTGGTGAAACCAAGCTGGAAGTGGACCGCAGGCGCATCCGCAAGAGGATAGCCGATCTGGGCCGGGAAATCGCCGAAGTGAAAAAGCACCGCGATTTG
>JBAZQW010000131.1:0-6408 GCA_041645005.1 Desulfotomaculaceae bacterium
CCAAGAATCAAAAATAATGCTGCAGCTTATTGAGAACATTCAGAGAGAGAATCTGAATCCCATAGAGGAGGCACTGGCGTATAAGAAGGTGCTGGAAGAGGAAGGTATAACCCAGGATGACCTGGCGGCAAAACTGGGCAAACCCCAGTCCAGTATTGCAAACACAATGAGGTTGCTGAAACTGCCTGTTGGCATTCAAAAGATGTTGATCAGCGGTGATCTAAAACAGGGTCATGGAAAAGTGCTGCTGCAGTTGAAAGATCCTGACCTGCAGGAAGAGTTGGCGGCAAAAGCTGTTGTGGACAGGATGTCTGTAAACGCTCTCAGGGAAGCCGTTTTACAGTTGATCAAAATAAATACTGAACAAGTGGAAAATCAATTTGATGATCTGCTTAATGAAATCAGGGAATTACGCAGAACCACCGAAAACAAGTACCTGTCCGGCAGTGGACAGATACCGCCGGATGTTAAGTCAAAAATCAGGCATGAAATTGAAGGCTTTATGAAATTATTAGAATAGTATAAGGCGGCAAACAAGCTGAGCACGGAAGTGAAACCCTGCTCATTTTTTATCTGTGTCATTTGATTTTATTTTTGTGTTTTTAGCAGGGATGCGTTCTGCGCAGGGCATACCAGTGTTGGCAAAGTCCGCATCCCGTACTTTTAAAACCCTTCTTTGTTCTCCCGGCCGAATGTAATTTGTATAGAACAATAATTACCAGGGTTGGTTTAAAGGAAACTGGTAATTATATTTTTGAGTTTTACTATACATCGTCTTCGATATGCGGCACAAGGAGGGACATCTGTGACAGGTAAAGAAAAACATGGGGAAGATTATGTTGATAGCAGGAATTACACTCGTTTAAGCACACTGGATGACTTAAGAGGTTATCTGGAAAACCAGGCCAGGCAGGAATATGCTTTCAGGGTTTACCCGATTTCAGGAAAACCTGAAACCTTTAGTTATAATAGCCTGAGCAAGGTGGTCACCAACCTGGCAGACGGATCCTTATTTGACAGCATGGAGGACTTTTTAGGTTACGCTTTTCAATGTGACAGAGAGGGTTATCCAAATACAGAGTACGTTGATGTTGCAAGCGAATGAAAACTAATAAGAATGCTTTTTTCTTTTACTAATCCCAGCCCTGGCACCGGATGGGACAACACAGAGAGAAAGGCGGTTAAAGCAGGAGGCTGCCAAATGCCGCCATGGCGCTAGCCTTGATTCACCATCTCACAATTTCAAAAAATGTGCCTTTCAGAAAGGTTGCCGCGTTTTTTGGCAACCTTTGCAGGTACCTGATTATCGAATTTGTGCCGAAGGGCGACCCGATGGCAGAGAAAATGCTCAAGGGCAGGGAAGATATATTTGATGCTTATACGCCAGAGCGATTTGAGCAGGAATTTAAGGAGTATTTTGATATGCTTGAACAGGAGAAAGTCGCAGATTCAGGCAGGATCATATACTTGATGGAAAACTTAAATTCAATTAAATGACCCATACTGCTTTACCATCTCATTTTTTGATTTCTTCAAGCAGCAGTCTGAGATATTTCCCGGCCAGCCTGAAATCATTTTTCCTGCAAAGCTTTACCGTTGAAGACAGAATCTCCCCCGCTTTTCTCCATTTAATCGCATTTCTTATTTCCATTTCAGGCTTGTCGCATTTTAGCAGGGCAAATTTAAGATTAAACTCCAATACGTTTAAAACGCAGCTGGTCATATATTCTATATTCCAGGAAAAGCTGTCACGCCTGCTGGCGATTTCGCCCAGGAAACTCTCAATAAAACCGAAGCTGGCGCCGGCATAGGCCAGCCTTAACCACAGCTCATAATCTTCTGCGCCCAAACTTGAGTCCTCGGTAAAGCCTCCGGCTTGCAATACCGCTTTCCTGTTTACAACAGTTGCGCTGATATGCAGCGTGTTACCTTTAAACAGCAGTGAATCATAACAAGGTTCCTTGGGTTTGCTGTTGGGGAATTTCTTTTTTCTCCCGTCAGGATATGTCTTGTAAACCCTGTGGCTTACCAGATCTGTGCCGGGATGCCGCTTTAGGTATGCGGCCACGGCTTCCAGTTTGTCCGGATACCAGATATCGTCGTCGTCCAAAAAGGCCAGGTAGTCTCCCGTGGAACGTGATATGGCGTTATTCCTTGCGGCGCCGATGCCCCTGTTCGGTTGACTGGACATAGATATCTCCAACTCCGGATTTCGCCGGATATATTCCCTGATGGTATCTGTGGTGTTGTCCCTGGAGCCGTCATCGGTAATCACTATCTCGAAATTCTTACAGGTCTGGTTTTTAACGCTGTCAAGAGTCCTGACCAGGCGTTTTTCAGAGTTATAAGCGGGTATAATCACACTAAATTTCTGCATTACAGCCGAACCTCCTGCAGGCACACAGGGACGGTTCTTGTGTGCCCCCTATGCCTGGACGCTATGATTTTTTACCCGGTCTGGCTGCGAGGTCCGCTTCCCTCATGCCTTTAAAGTATACCGCCAGAAGCCTGAAGCCGGAAATAAAGCGAAAAAGTCTGTTGTAACCCTTTCCATCCAGCCATTTGAGAAACTTGAGGGTGTACGGACGCTCCGGCCACCCCGCTATGTTCAGAAGGCTTTCCAGCAGCAGGAACGGAGGCGCATACAGTGTGGAAAGCCGGGTTTTAATCGTAGGGCTTTTTCTATAGTAAAGCACTGCCGTCCTGCCCCGCTCCAGTTCTTTTTGCATCTGGCCGGCCAGCGACTCATAGGAAAGGGGCGGTTTTAAATGAAAGCCGACAGCCTGACCGGCTTTAACCTTTTTTGAACCCATTTTCATCAGCCTGTGCCCCAGTTCAAGGTCTTCCCATCCGTATTCAGTGAATTCCTCGTCGAAAAGTCCGGCTTTGATTAATGATTCCTTTCTTGCCGAACAGTTGCAGGTGGGGAAGGATGCAGCCGAAAAACCGGAGAATAACCCTGGGTTATGCTGTTTTTCTATCTCAGGTATGTTTACAACCCTGCCTCTGGCTATAACAGCGCCACCGGCGTGGGCTAGAAGGTGGCCTTCAACAAAGCTCCGGCATACCACAACGTCGCTGTCTATGAAAATTATCACCTCGCCTGAAGCGTATGCGATACCCAGGTTACGGGCTTTTGACCTTCCAGAGTGCTCCTGGCGGAGGTACAACAGGTTGTTTCTCTTGAATCGATTAACCATTTTGACGGTATCGTCCGATGAGCCGTCATCTACGACAATAACTTCATATACTGAGGATTCAACCGTTTGATTTAATATTGCTGCCAGTGATTTTTCAAGCACCTGGCGGCAGTTATAGGCGGGAATGATCACACTTGCTCTGATGGCGGTTACCCCCGGTACCATTATCTTTATAATCAAATTTAACATATTTATTATAACATACAGCCTGTATGATATAATTTTCTTGATTTAGTTAAAATACTGTAGTTCGGTGTGGGGGGTAAAATTTTTCAATATGGACGCATATCAGAACACCTTAAAGGAAAGCTTTACCTACCAGGGGACGGCGCTCCATAGTGGAGAGAAGGTCTTAATGCGCTGCCTGCCTGCCACGGAAGATACGGGGATAATATTTAAAAGAATTGATTTGAAGGGGTGCCCTGCCGTTAAAGCCGCTGTGCAAAATGTAGTCTCCACGAAAAGACGCACGTCAATCGGCGACCGGGACGGCAGCGTGGTAATCCATGCCGTTGAACACCTGCTTGCCGCTTTCAGTATGGCCGGGATAGACAATGTAGTGGTAGAACTTAACGGCAGCGAGGTTCCGGCGGGAGACGGAAGCGCCCTGGTGTTTACAGAGCTGATCGGGAAAAACGGCAGCCTGCGGCAGAGAAAAGCAGTTAACGTAAAAAAGATAGACGAGCCTTTTTTTGTAAGGGATAATGGCGCAGTTTTATTGGCGCTTCCGTTTGACGGTTTTAGAATAAGCTACACACTTTCCTATAACCACCCCTTTATAGGCACTCAGTATGTTGACTATATATTTGACAAAGCCACGTCTTTTATAGATATCGCTGCCGCGCGAACCTTCGGATTTATCGAAGAAGTGGAGAGTTTACGCAAGCAGGGGCTGGCTCGGGGCGGCTCACTGAATAACGCGGTAATAGTAACCAGGGACGGCACGGCCAATCCGCTGCGTTTCAAGGATGAGTTCGCCAGACATAAGATTCTCGATATGACAGGAGACCTGGCCCTGGCCGGCAGGGTAGCGGGCCATTTTATTGGGATTAAATCCGGCCACAACTTGAATGCCGCGCTGGCAGAATTAATACGGGAAAGCTGCATTCCGCTTGAGAAGTAGACTTTCGGAGGCTCGTTATATGAACTTTGACTGCATGGATGAAAGCAAGATTCATCCCACCGCGATTATCAACCACCGTGCCAGGATAGGAATCAATGTTGAAGTGGGCCCGTATTCGGTAATCGGTCCGAACGTCGAAGTTGGCGACTGTTGCCGCATTGCTTCGCATGTGGTGATAGACGGCAATACCATTATTGGGAGCGGCAACAGATTTTTCACCGGAGCGGTAATCGGCATGGAGCCGCAGGATATGAAGTACAGGGGAGAGAAAAGCTTTGTATTAATCGGTGACAATAACACATTTCGGGAGTACGTCACCGTCAATCGCGGTACCAGCGGCGGCGGGGGGGTAACCAAAATCGGCAGCCATACCCTGATCATGGCTTATACGCACATAGCCCATGACTGTATAATCGGTGACAATGTCATCATAGCCAATTCAACCAATATGGCCGGACATGTGGTGATTGAGGATAATGCCGTTTTAAACGGGGCGACAGGGATCGTGCAGTATATCAGGGTAGGCCGTTTGGCCATGACCGGTGGGGTGACCAAGCTCACGAAAGATTTGCCCCCGTATGTTATTGCTGATGGGGTCCCCGGCAGAATCAGGGGAGTCAACCTGATCGGACTTGAAAGAAACGGAGTGACTGAACCGGCCAGGCTGCAAATAAAAAAGGCCTTTAAGATCCTGTACCGCTCCGGCCTGACCGTAGATGAAGCGATTACAAGGATTGAGTCGGCATGTGACGCTTGTCCTGAAGTTCTGCATCTGGTGGCTTTTTTAAGAAACAGCGCGGGAGGGATTATGAGATGATTTCGTCCAACTCAGCAGCCGTTATTGCAGGCGCCGGTATGCTGCCGGTTTACTGGGCCGGGGAGGCCTCGGCCAGGGGTCTGGATCTTGCGGTCATATCCATCTCAGACGCAGTGGAAGAAGAGCCATTAAAGAAGCTGGCATATGATTATTTTAAGACTGGGGCAGGCAGGCTGGGAGAAATAATTGATTATATTAGAAGTTCAGGCATAGACAGGGCTGTGTTTTTGGGGAAAGTCGGGTGGGAGGAGCTTTTTGGGGGCAGGGGTCCTGACCGCAGGCTCAAAGAAATGCTCGGGGTACTGGAAAACAGCAGAAATGCCAACGCCTTTCTTAAATTGCTGGCTGAAGAATTCAACAGGGAAGGGATAAAACTGCTTGAACAAACCGTGTTCATGGAAGCTTTCCTGGCTGGAGACGGCCTGTTAACGCCTGGGATCGCTATAAACGACAAGGTTCTAATGGATATGGAATTTGCCTTTAGTGTGGCCAAAAAAATTAGCGGTCTTGGTATCGGCCAGACGGTGGCGGTGAAGGACGGCGCTGTAATAGCCGTTGAAGCAGTTGAAGGCACTGACCATATGATTAAAAGGAGCGGCAGCCTGGTCTCGGGCGGGATCGTGGCCAAAGCCTGCGCCGCCAATCACGATGCCAGGTTTGACATACCCGCCGTTGGTGTGAGTACCATGGAAAATATGATTAAGGCCGGGTCAGCCGGGCTGGTACTGGAGGCGCGAAGGACATTTGTCTTTCAGAAGCAAGAAGTCACCAGACTTGCTCAGCGGCACAATATTCCCATTATGGGGATGAGGTGGACAAATGCCTGAAATCATGGTCTCCGCGGGAGAGGTGTCCGGAGATAGGTATGCCGCCCTGCTTGCCGGCAGGCTGAGGGAAGTGAACAGCGGCATAAAGATTTGGGGCATCGGCGGCGCAGAGCTAAGTAAGGCCGGAGCGGAGATAGTCTGCGATACCGTTGAAAAAAGCGTTATGGGTTTTACCGAGCCGCTAAAAAGAATCTGGTTTTATATTTCCCTGCTTAAGGCGGTCAAAAAAAAGATCAAAGTAAGAAAGCCGGATCTGCTTCTGCTGGTGGATTTTACCGCTTTCAACATGAAGCTGGCCAAGTATGGCTATGAAGAGGGCATCCCCGTGGTGAGCTTCTTCAGCCCTTCGGTGTGGAGTTGGGGGGCGTGGAGGGCTGGGCAAATGGCGCGCTGGAAGGTAAAAATTGCCGCCGTGCTGCCTATGGAATATGATGCTTACAA
>JBAZQW010000132.1:0-6380 GCA_041645005.1 Desulfotomaculaceae bacterium
CAGCGAACAGCCCAGGATCAGCAAAGAGACGGTGACAACTCCAATCGACGCGATGGAAATCCAGCTGTTGCGCATCACCGACTGAAAGGCTTCCCGGAAATAATAAGCCAGGGTCTTAATCCTCATAGCGGTAAGCACCTTCTTCCTCGTCCCGCACGATTTTACCGCCCGTGAGTTCAACCACCCGTTTTTTCATGTTGTCCACGATATCCCAGGCGTGAGTAGCCATGATTATGGTTGTGCCCCGCCTGTTTATTTCCTGGAAAAGCTTCATCAGATCCCAGGATGTTTCCGGGTCCAGGTTGCCCGTGGGTTCGTCAGCGATGATCAGGATCGGGTTGTTCACTATCGCCCGCGCCACGCACACCCGCTGCTGCTCCCCGCCGGACAGGTGGTCCGGGAAAACACCAGCCTTCTCGGTAAGGCCAACCATGCTTAAGACGGCAGGCACCGTCTTTTTTATCTCCCGGTTGGAAGCGCCGATCACTTCCAGAGCAAAAGCCACGTTCTCAGCTACGGTTTTTTGCGAAAGCAATCGAAAATCCTGAAAAACCATACCGATATTACGCCTCAGGTAGGGTATATCCCTCGGGCGCATGCGCACCACATTTTTCCCGTTGAAGACAATCTGGCCCCGTGAAGGGAGTTCCTCCCTGTATAAGAGCTTGGTCAGGGTAGATTTGCCCGCCCCACTGGGGCCGACCAGAAAGACAAACTCACCTTTATTAATGCGCAGGGTAACATCAGATAGCGCTTTGTTGCCACTCGGGTAAACCTTGGTCACATTTTGCAGCTGAATCAATCCCCGCACCTCTCAATTTAAATTAAAAATGGACAGCATACTACAAGCTATAGAAAAATTCGACGGCAAAAGCGTTGAATCCTTCCTGAAAAGGGAGAAAAAGAAAAGAGCCATTCACCAATAAGATGGATTGCTTCTTTTTCATTGTAATAAAAAACAGTCGTTCTCTTTCATGCTTGTGATATTATATTAAAACTAATAGAATAGTAAGATATGAAGGTATTAAGAAAAACCATAAACATTATCATCATGATTCTGCCCCTCGCTTACATGGGTTTCATTTGGTACCTGTCAGGCAAACCCAGTGATGCTGTCATTAATACCGGCCTGTCCTATGATAGATTATTAAAAGAGTGCCTTCACTTAATTGAGTTTGCGGTACTATACTTACTGTGGGTTTTTGCTTTTATTGCGGGGGGAAGGTTCAGCCTGCAAACTAATAGGATGGCTGCGGCGATGTCTGTGCTATATGGCTTTGCAGACGAGTTCCATCAATATTTTGTTCCCTGCCGGTCAGCCACAATCACCGACCTTTTGAAGGATACTGTAGGTGTAGTAATCGCTTATTTAATCATTAAAAAAATCAGAAGTCAGAAGAAAGAATCCAGTTCATCAAATACACATTGACTATTCTGATAAACCAATACTATAATTACAGTAAATGGTATTTGTTTTTGATAGAGAACTGCTCGAATCAATAAAACCTGCGAACTTATCCAGATGAAAGGAATAGCTCTTGACAGTGTTTGCTGAATTATTCGTCACTAACTCCCATCCAAATCAAAGCTTTCCGCAACCGCCTGGTGGAAGCGGGGCTGAAGCCTAAGACGGTAAATGCGGTGCTCTCCGCCCTCAAAGGCTTTTATGATTATCCCACTTTTCAGTCTCTCTACACACAGTTTTAAAAGTTGGGCCAGGAAGTGCCGCCTGGAAACCGGCCTGCCCTTTCACACCCACCGCTGCCGGCATACCGTGGGTACCCAGCTGCTGCAAAAAGGCATCCCCCTGGACAAGGTCCAGGAAGTCCTGGGCCACGCTGATATCTCAACCACCCGCCGCTATGCCAAAACCGCCCAGGAAGCTATCATGGACCTGGCCGCCGGGATTAACCTGCTTAAAGAAACAAGGGTTCGATATATTTTTTAAAGAACGTCCCATAATAGTTAATAGTACTATGCAAACATATGTACCAATGGTATAATTAATCAAAAGTGTGATTATTATCCATATACTTTCTGTCAACCTTTATTGACTGACATATAACCCCGGGATAAAATGGAAGGAGAGAAATCAAAACACACCTTGACGAACGGCTTGACAGTATTCGTAAAGAGAATGAGGCTTCATAATATGAACTTTAAATTAATAGATAGAAAGAAACATATGCTCGATCAGAGCAGACCACTACCCAAACATACACTAAAATCCTTGAGAGAAAATATGCTGGTGGAGTGGACATATAACTCAAACGCCATTGAAGGCAACACGCTTACAATTTCCGAAACCAAGGTGGTACTTGAGGGTATTACCATTGGCGGCAAATCGATACGTGAGCATTTGGAGGTTATAAACCACAAGGATGCCATATTGTTTCTTGAAGAGTTGGTGAAAAATAGTGAACTATTAACCGAGTGGAATATAAAAAATATTCACCGGTTGGTGCTGAAAAATATTGATGATGGGAATGCCGGCGCATATCGTACTGAGAACGTTATCATTAGTGGCGCAAAACATAGACCTCCTGAGCATTATCTTATCAAAGAGCAGATGGAACAGCTGGTGGAGAAATGTAACGGACCTTGGCAAAAGCTCCATCCCATTGAAAGAGCGACTCTACTACATGGTGAATTTGTAAAGATACATCCTTTTGTAGACGGTAACGGCAGAACGGCACGGTTGCTGTTAAACTTTAAATTAATGAAAAAAGGCTACCCGCCGATGATCATCAAAAAAGAAATGCGGCCGCAGTATTATGATGCGCTTGATTTGGCGCATACGACTGGAGGTTATGGAGATTTTATTAAACTTGTTGCCGGGTGTGTAGAAGTAAGTCTTGATTCATGGCTGAGCGTCGTGGGATGAACTACTGGCCCCATCTCCACCTTTGCCGCCGGGATTAACCTGCTTAAAGAAACAAGGGTTCGATATATTTTTTAGATCTGCTGGCAGAGCGTCTCCTCGAAGTTGCATCCCTGGATGAGCTGCGCCAGGCAGTCATTTCACTGAACTAAATATTACCTTGCTTGGTTATCGCTTGTAGGGCATACCTGTGTTTAGGAAGAGACAGGGTCTCCCGGGTTACCGCTAATTCTCAATGTTTAACGTGCCAAGTTCATAGACCCCGGAGCGCCAGTGAAGACTCACCATAGCGTCTGCACTGATGTTGCCTTCTGTGTGTGTAACCACATCGGCCTTTCTCAATTAATATTTCGAGGCTCAATCACTTCAGCGTTTGCTTTCGGCCCGTTATTTTGCCGTCCTACGCTTAAAACGTTCAGTTGCCTGAGTGTGTCCAAGGACTGACTACAGGGCTGCTGGTTAGGCATTACCCTGGTGGGACTCCAACCCACTAGAATTAGCGACCTTGCCCGGCCGCACTACACAAAATTATTTACATATCCAGCCGTTCTGCCGGCAATCGCCCTGTATTAGTGCCCAGAACCTTTCGAAGCCAGGTTTTTGATCTGTATAACCGGCAGCATTTCAAGGGGAGGAATCAATATGAACGTCCCCTTGATTCTGTAGTAACGGCAAAGCGTTGAATCCTTGCCGCACAGAGTTATTATAGCGTAATTTTTTTTATAAACAGCTTGATATCTATTACCCCGTACGATATAGTAAAGAAAGTAAAGCACGTAAAGCAAGTAAAGGAGCTGTTTTTTTATGGAAACACGCATCTCTTTAAAGGGGCAAATTACCCTGCCTGCGGCAGCAAGAAAAAAGTTGGGAATAAAAACCGGTGACGTGTTGAAAGTAAAAATTACTGAAGACGGCATCTTGGTTTTACCCGGGAAAGCGGGATCAAATAATAACCCGGCAAACGCGCTTGAAGTATTACGCAAAACTTCAGGAATATGGAAAGGCATGGAAGAAACGGGAGAAAACTTCGTTCGCCGGTTAAGAGCTGAAGACACTGAAAGGTGGAAGGTGCTCGGTATTGAATAATTTATTATTAGACACCAGCGTGCTGATCGATCACCTTCGCAAATACAAACCGGCCACTGAATTTCTCGAGACGGCCTTTAGCAGCGGAGTATCGGTCACTATTTCCACTGTCACAGAAATGGAATTGTGCGCAGGTAAAAATATGGAAAACACCGCCATCGAAGAAGATGTACTTAAATTTATGAAGCTGTTTAAGTCTCTTCCGGTTACTTCAAATATTGCCAGACAGGCCGGGCGGCTGTTAAGGCGCCATCGACACCAAGGCCTAACACCAATTGATGCAATTATCGCCAGTACCGCCATGGAATATAATGCAAACCTGATAACCAGGAATATCAGACATTTTCGCATGGTTAAAGGTATTATTGTTTTCGATGTGCCGACTGAAAGCCATTCACACCCGTGAACGTTAACACCAGACTAGGCGCCTTTTCTTTTAGCCCCCGCCGCCAATCTATAGAAACCGGACACAGCAGCAAAAAGAAAGAATCCGGCAAAGTCAGCCAGCACGTCCAAAACCCGGCCCATACGTCCCGGCACGGAAAGCTGGCGCCACTCATCCAGTGACGCCACCAGGAGCACCAGCACACCGGAAACCAACCAGCGCCGGAATCCCCGCATGCCTATAATGTGAATCAATAGGAACGTCCCCTTGATTCCCGATTCTTGATTCTTATTTGACTGGTAAGAATTTTAACTGTATGATATGAAGTAAGAATTTATTACTTACTGGAGGTTGTTATGTGTCTGAATTCTATGTTTCCCGGATCACAACTAAAGGACAAGTAACGGTTCCTCTGGAACTACGGAAAGTTCTCAATATTAAAGAAGGCGATTATATACTTTTTGAAAAAAAAGGTACCAGTGTGGAAATTAAAAAAATGCAATCACCAATTGATTTTGAAGAATTTGCCAGGCCGGTCAGAGAGAGGTTTCAGAGAGAAGGCATGTCTTCCCAGGATGTAGATGAAGCAATAAAATGGGCACGGAGAGTAAAAGACCGGTGAGGATAACTGTCGATACCAATATTCTTGTCTCGGCTCTGGGTTGGAACGGTGCCGAAGCCGCCGTGATTGAAATGATATTGGAATCCAAACTGGAACTATGCCTTTCCGCGCAAATTTTGAGTGAGTTCTACAGAGTCGTTAAATACCCAAAATTCGGCTTTACGGATGAAGAGATTGACGGTTATATCGGAAGGCTGCTACCTTTTGTTTTATTTGTCAGTCCCACCCAGAATATCGATGTTATTGATTCGGACCCGGATGATAACAAAATCATCGAATGCGCGGTTTCCGGGGAAGTCAGTCATATTATTTCCGGTGACAAACATCTATTGCAACTGGTTGAGTACAAAGGGATAAAAATTCTCAGAGCATCAGAATTTATTCGAGAATACATCCTTTAACCCATTATCCGCCCGTCCACCATCCTGATGTTCTTGCCGCATGCTTCCGCCACCCGCCGGTTGTGGCTAACCACCAGAACCGTTTTCCCCTGCCGGACCAACTGCTCCAGCAGCGAAATAATTTCCGCCCCGGTAGCCGTGTTCAGGTTGCCCGTGGGTTCGTCCGCCAGGATCAGTTCAGGGTCCAGCAACAGCGCCCGGGCGATAGCCACCCACAGCCGCTCACCCCCGGAAAGAGCTCCCGGAACGCGGCCCTCCTTGCCTGCCAGGCCCACCATCTTCAGCAGCTGCCTGGCGCGGGAACCATCACATTTTTGAGAGCGCTCAAATTAGGTATCAGGTAATAGGCCTGGAAGATGAAGCCGACATTTTCCCTGCGGTATTTGCAAAGGTCCGCCTCGCTATAATGTGAATCAATAATCACGGTAGGGACACCCGTCGCCGGATGCCCCCCGCACAGATCCGTACGTGAGGAACTACCTCATACGGTGTTAATGCCTTGACAACTGTGCCCAATATGTCGCACAATTAAGCCTCATCTTCCACCTTTGCCGCCAGTTCCAGTACAGCCTTAGTGGCGGTTTTGGCATAGCGCCTGGTGGTATATATCCGTGTGGCCCATGACTTCCTGGACCTTATCGATGGGCACACCTTTTTGCAAAAGCCGTGTGGCTACCGTATGCCGGCAGCGGTGCGTGTGGAAATTAAGGCCGGTAGCCCGGCGGCATTGCGCGGCCCACTTATGCAAGCTGCTGGCCGTAATCCCCAATAGCGGCCTAGTATCCCGCCGCTCCCCCTTGTGCAGCACCAGTTCCCTAGCCACATCATCTGCCATAACCGGCGCGTAGCGTTCCTTGTTGCCCTTGCCGTGCCTTACCCGCAGAACATAGCCCCCGTTTTCCAAAGCTCTCAGATCCCCCGGCGTAAAGGCAGCCACTTCACTGACCCGCAGCCCCGTCACCAGCATCGTACGATAAGCCAGCGACACCTGTGCCGGGACCTCTT
>JBAZQW010000133.1:0-6341 GCA_041645005.1 Desulfotomaculaceae bacterium
GTTGTGTTAAACTGTTTTAAGGTACTCGTTGGGGCGTCGCCAAGCGGTAAGGCACCGGACTCTGACTCCGGCATCGTTGGTTCAAATCCAGCCGCCCCAGCCATCAAATCAACTAAACCCCATTGAGAAAAACAGTGTGCGGAATTCCCGCACACTTTCCTATTATTACGCATAAATATTCGTAGATTCTGGCGTCCTGGTAAGACTCCGGACACTTTGACAGTTTAGTCAAACTCTATTTCGCCGTTGGGATTGTCATTGTTGGTGATTCTTATTATGGCTGACTTCAGGACGTCTAAGGTCGCACCGCCAGTTGGGTTCTTTAAGGTAAGATTTACCGTCTCGGTATTCTCATAGAGATCGTCTTCTATGATAGTCACGGTAAACGTTTTGAAATGCTCCCCGTCGGCAAAGCTCAGGGTGCCGGTAACCGCCGAGTAGTCCAGGCTTGAAGTGGCCGTTCCGTTGCTGGTGGCGTATACCATCGAGGCGACGCTGTTGGCGCCCCAATTACGGTAGACTGAAATGGTAACTGTTCCAGCGTTTTTCAGGAATGTGAACGATACATTAGCAAATTTAAACTGCCCGTTGGAGAAATGCAGATGCTTTTGTACGGGTGGCATATGTTTTCAGGTAACTCGCCTTATAAAAGAACTGTGCCTGGGAAGTTTAAATATCACGCGACTTTATGCAAATAACGAAACTGGGTGTTAATATGGAAATAAGATTCGGTTATGTGGCCATGTCAGTTATGCTTGAGCATGCTTCGCCATCTAAAACTGTAACCTTAAAAAGTTATACTCAACTGGCCGGCAAAGATCCCACCGTAGCCTTAAATAAAGTCAGGCGCACTGCTATGGAAAACCTTGACAACACGATGCGGCTGCTGCGGCATAATAAAGCACACGGTGTGAAGGTTTTCCGCTTTTCGTCAAAATTACTGCCGCTGGCAACCCACCCCGCCCTTACGGGTTGGGACTATATAGAAGACCTGAAGGACCGCCTGCGGCTGATCGGCGCTTTTATCAGGGAGAATAAGATGAGGGTAAGCTTTCACCCTGATCACTACACTTTAATTAACTCGCCCAGGGAAGAGGTTTTGCTGTCATCTTTAAGGGATTATGAATACCACAACTCCTTGCTTGAAGCAATGGGACTCGATGAAAGGGCCCGGCTGGTAACTCATGTTGGTGGCCATTATAATGACCGGGAGGGATCTATAGAGAGGTTTAAAATAAACTGGTGCAGGGTGACGGAGCGTGTCGCAGGCAGATTGACCCTGGAGAACGATGACAAAACTTACACTGCGCAGGATGTTCTTAATATTTGCAATGACCTGTCCCTGCCGATGGTGCTTGATCTCCACCATTACAAATGCAATAACAAAGGTGAGAACATTATTAAGTTAATGCCGGAAATATTCAAAACATGGGAGTTGACAGGGCTTCCACCCAAAATACATATTTCCAGCCCCAAAAGCATTTCCAACTTCCGGAGTCACCATGATTTTGTCAATCCGGATGATTTATATCCTTTTCTTGTGTCGGCACGTGCGTTTGTTTCAAATATCGATGTAATGGTCGAGGCAAAACAAAAAGACCGGGCTATGTTTAAACTGGCAAAAGACCTATCATCCTTCCCGGCCATACGTCAAACAGGAAACGCCACTTTAATTATTGTCTGAAACGGAATCATACTTTCTTAATCCCCGCCTTTTCCGCTATCCTGTCGAGTCCGACAAACAACACCCAGTCTAAAGAATTTTCGTCCGAATCCTTTAATTTTTCGATGTGCTGGGCCGGCTCTTTTAAGATACCGCGCAATGACAGGTTCTTGATAGCTTCAATGCCCTCTTCAATTTTCCAGGACTCTTTCTCAATAAGTCTGGCCATGAGTTTTTTTACCCCCCGCATGTTTTCAGCAACGTCATTTACAAAGTCTTCCCAGGTCCTGTCGTGCATTTGAAAATAACCTATCGGGTCTGTATGATCGGTCTCTCCCCATTCTTCACTCACCCAGGCGTGGTGATTTAACTGATTAATATCATAAGGGTCCCAGTGGTATTTCCGGCAAAGCATTGATGCCAGCCATACTCCACGTTTCCAGACTTCCTGGAACTTTTCGGGATCAGCAAAATGGCACAGTTCCACAGATAAAAATCTATGGTTTGCTGTTGGCCCGGCGTGCCACGCAATTTCATTCTCCGGTATTATTTGTATAATGGTGCTGTAATCGGCAAAATAATGTACGGATGCTCCTCTGTAGGCATTATGAAAATAAGCGCTTTCATTAATGCTGGAAGCTCCTGGAGTAGCCGTCTCGTGAACTGTCAAACCTTGCGGTAACAGAGGAGTTCCTGGACGATTATAATCTTTTCCCGCCTGTAAAAAATCCTTTTTTATTTCATACCCCTGCACTAAAAGCCCTCCCCTCACGTAATCTTTCTTATCAGCAAATAAGTCCATGCAATATTTAAATAATATGACAATTGCTGCATAATTCCTGCCAAAAATGTCCTAAATTATTTTTTATTATAGATCATCTTCATCGTTAATATCATTTAGTAAAAAAGGATTGCTTTTTGAACTGTTGAATATTACCGGTATCTTTCGTGTCGGGGGTGATGAAATTTTGCCTGAGTTTACTGTGGTCATTGACGGTATGACTGGCGTCGGGAAAACATCTTTATTAAAAATTATTGCTGCGAAGCTTAACCTGGTTCCATATGAAGAAATCTTCAGAGATGAAAACGACCTGTTGGGTAAATTCTTTACCGCAGGAAAAGAGTGGTGCTTCCCCATGCAGATTAGTTTTCTCAACAACAGATTTATTCAATACAAAGAAGCGCTTAAGCTCGGCAATGTGGTTATGGACAGATCAATTTACTCCGATCCCATTTTTGCGTCCTTTTATTACAAATCCGGAGATTTTAAACCTGAAGAGTATTACGTATACAAATCACTTTTTAATAATTTAATTGAATCGCTAAAGCCCCCTTCCATCGTAATCTATCTCAGTGTTTCGGCCGAAGAGGCCATGCGGAGAATTAAAAAAAGAGGCAGGTCTGATGAACTCCAGGTTTCAGATAGTTACTGGAGAGCGCTGCATGATGAATATAGCAAATATTACAAAAAATATAGGTTGTCCCCCCTTCTGACCATTAATGTCGACAGCCTGGATTTTGTCAATAATTTAAGCGATCAAGAATCTATTGTCAGAACAGTTTTAAGCACCGTCAAGCAGTAAAGAATTCAAATCTAGAAATAATTATAGCGGCCTCCGCCGCTCATTTTGCCTGTCTGGTTTTCAGCATATTGCGTCCAGCTTCCGGTAAAATCTTATATTTATCATTTATCCTGATAAACCATGTGGCAGACTGCCCTTGAAATAAAAAAGCCCGGCTATGAACCCCACCGTCAAGATCAGCGGTATGGTCAGGGCTATGTTGCGCGAGGGAAGAAAAAAGAGATTAAATTTTTTCATTTTCGCATCCTCAGCTTCTAAAAGGGGATTCGCTGAAGGCGTGTGTCCCCTTTCCTTGAGTTGGGGACATTCCTCGACCTCAGAGAATGCTCTAAATTGAGGTGTGTCCCCTTTCCTTTGCTTTTAAAAAGCGTTTTCTATGTGGTCCAGCCGTTTAACCTTACCCTCACCGTCGAATTCTATTGCTATTACATCAAACCGGCAGTCGCTGCCGGTTCTCCCTTCGCTCTTAAGGTAATACCAGGCCACCTGCCTCAGCCTGAACTGCTTGCGGTTAGTTATACTTTCCTGGGCCAGGCCGAATCCGGCGCTGCTCTTTGAGCGCACCTCAACAAAAACCAGGTATTCGCCCTCCTGCGCCACTATATCGATTTCGCCGATGCTGCAGCTGAAATTCCTGCGCAGGATACGGTACCCGTTATTTTTCAAGTATTGGCAAGCAGTTTCTTCACCTTTTAAACCCAACTGTTTTCTGCGTATGGTCACAGGCGTAAACACTCCTGTACAGGCCGGAATCCTGCCCGGTGGATCGGACATGGGCCAAATCTGGCGAGGGCGGCGAGGTGCTCGGGTGTACCGTAACCTTTGTGACGGTTAAAGCCATACTGGGGATAAAGCTCGTGATAAGAGTCCATCATACGGTCCCTGGTTACTTTGGCGATGATTGAAGCGGCGGCAATGGAGGCGCTTAAGCTATCTCCCTCAATTATAGGTGTCTGAGGGCATTCCAGCAGGCCGATTTTAAAACCGTCCACCAGTACGTGAACAGGTTTGAGCTCGAGCCCTAAAACCGCCCTGAGCATGGCTTTCAGGCCCGCCCGGTGAATGTTCTGCTCAAAAATCTCCGCCACCGAAGAGACTCCTACCGCCCAGGCCAGGGCTGTTTTTTTTATCTGCCCGGCCAGGACTTCACGCTTGGCGGCGGTTAATTTTTTTGAGTCATTTAAGTCGGTGAGGCAGGTATCGTCAGGCAGGATAACAGCAGCGGCCACTACCGGACCGGCCAGGGGACCGCGCCCCACTTCATCAACCCCTGCCACGGGGTGAATGCCCCTGGCTTTTAAATCATCCTCATACAGCAGCATCCTGGCCAACCGCTGTCTTTCCGCCGCCACAGCGCTCCGGGCACGCATTAATCTCCTGTGAATCTCGCGCACTCCCGACCTGGAATCATTCAACAGGGCTAGGATCAAGTCCCCATCAGCTTCAGTGGAATCGTTAACGATCTTCTTAATTTTTTCGATAGTCAAGTTAGATAGGTCCAATAGACAACCTCCTAATATAGTTACAATATGTTTTTGTTGCCAAAACCCATTTACCTGCCGCCAAAAAATATTTTCATGGTTTTATATAATATTTGGCACTGTTTATGGCTTTAGTTTTGAAATGGATAAATAAAATAATTGACAACCATTTTTTCGCTTGTTATATTCTTGGCAGGTCATAAGTGAAAAAAGCTGTAAAGATGATACTTTATAACGAAAGCAGGCGGTTATATGCTGGATCAATCTCTTCAGAAAATGCTGGTGGAATTTAATCAGGAATTCTTAAAGATCGCTGTACAGGAGGACGCCATAGTTTTTGCCCCTCCGGAGTCTGAAACATTAAGATCGGGCATGATCAAATCGATACCTTTGCTTAACATCTGCCCGCCCCAGGTAAAAGCCGACGATTTTTTCGTCACCTTAAAGCAGGTTGCCGGAGTAATCAAGCAATTTATGCCGGATTTGGTTGGGGAACTGGAGCAGATTGAGGCTGCCCTGCCTGCCCTGCCTGATGAACAGGCATCATTTGCGGCAACGGCATTTAAACCGGGTATTAACTTACTTTCATATTTAAAACAGGACCTCCCGGCGGAAACCTTTGGTTTTTTACTTACTCACACTGTCAAGCCGTTCATGCAGCAATATGCGCTGAAGGTGAATTCACTATATGATCTTGAGCAATGGTTACATGGAAACTGCCCTGTTTGCGGCGGCAAGCCCACCCTGTCTCTTTTAGAAAAAGGAACCGGCAAGCGGCTGCTTTACTGCGGTTTGTGCGAAATCAAGTGGCGTTTCCACCGCCTGGGCTGCCCATATTGTATAAACAACGAATCTCAGTTTTTTACAGTTGAGGGGATGGAAAAGTACCGCGTGTATTTCTGTGACAAATGCCATGGTTACATCAAAACCGTTGATGAGGGGAAAACAGGAAATGACCCTTTAAATCTGCTTTGGGAGGATATCAATACGGTGCAGTTGGATATCCTGGCCATGCGTGAGGGTTATTTCAACCAGCAGGTTGACGAACCAGCGCCTGAACCAGTAAAATAATCTTCACCTGCAGGAGTTTTGATCGCTTTTGTCTAAAAAATATACTATAAAACCATGGAAGGAGTGTAACTACTTATGCCGCATATCGGAGCGCCCGAGTTGATTCTGGTTTTAGCACTGGCTTTAATTATTTTTGGCCCCGGCAAATTACCCGATCTGGGAAAAGCAGTGGGCAAGACGATCAGGGAATTCCGCCGTTCCTCCTCGGAAATCATGGAAGAAGTAGATGCAAGCGTGAGTACAGATAAAAAAGAAGACCCCCAACTAGTAGAAGCGGTGAAAAGTTAAGCTGCGCTTATATACCCCGGCAGGCCTATATTCGCTGTCATAGAGAGGATAAAAAATGGCTAAGAAGAGCGACGAAATGTCTGTAATTGAACATCTTGATGATTTGCGTCGGGTTTTAATTGTATCAATTATCAGCACCATGGTACTCGCTGTAGCCGCTTATTTCTTCAGCGACCAGATTTTGGCAGCTCTGATGGAACCACTGACCAAGCTTGGTCAAAAAGTGTTTTTCACTGGTATTACCGAAGCGATTTT
>JBAZQW010000134.1:0-6330 GCA_041645005.1 Desulfotomaculaceae bacterium
AATTTCAGATACAGGCAAGGAAGTATATAATTATGAAGGATTTGATCTGGCCCTGGCCAACAAACTAATAAACAAAAACTTGTCCATCGTGTGCAATGATTTTTACCTTAAAGACAAAGAGCGCATATTTGTAGTATCCGGTCCGAACCAAGGCGGCAAAACAACCTTCGCCCGCGCTTTCGGGCAGCTGCATTACCTGGCCGGCATAGGCTGTCCCGTCCCGGGCAGAGAAGCGCAACTCTTTTTGTTCGACAGGCTCTTTTCGCATTTTGAAAAAGAAGAAAACATCAAAAATCTTCGCGGCAAACTGCAGGATGACCTGGTCAGAATTTACGAAATCCTCAACCAGGCCACATCAAACAGTATCATCATCATGAATGAAATCTTTACTTCCACCACATTAAAAGACGCTGTTTTTTTAGGCAAAAAGGTAATGGGAAAAATAATAGAATTGGATTTGCTGTGCGTTTGTGTAACGTTCATAGGTGAATTGGCTTCTTTAAGCGGGAAAACCGTAAGCCTGGTCAGCACAGTCGTTCCCGAAAATCCGGTCTTGCGAACATATAAAATTGCAAGAAGTCCCGCTGACGGACTTTTACACGCGATATCCATCGCTGAAAAGCACCGGCTTACATACGACTGCATAAAGGAGCGCATAAAATCATGAAGGCTTTTCTCATGTACAAAGATCATGATTTTGACCTACAGCGGAAATTACTGGCGAATGAACAAGCACTGACACAGGACCTGGAATTAAACATCCTCTTCAACGCTATGGCACTCGATGATAAATTTTTATTTGAAGTGGCCAGGAAAGCCGTTTTGTCTGGTTTAAATGATATTGACACGATCCTATACCGCCAAAACATTCTAAGAGATTGCCTGACAAATCCTTCCATTGTCAGGGATATCTACGATATTACGGTAGAATCAATTGAAAGAAAGAAAAAAACTTATTTTGGCTTATTCAACAGATATCCCTCCTCGATACTGCATAGCTCAATTGATGTATTGCAGATCTTTGTGGACATACTCAAAAAACTAAAAAATATCACTGATGTACATGCTGACAAATTTGTGTCAGAGGGCTTTACCGCGTTTTTCGCGATGCTCAACAAAGAACTTGGTGATGAATACTTCGCCTGCGTCCAAAATCATTTAGACGAGCTGCAATTCCGCAGCGGGGTTTTAATCAGCGCTGAATTGGGGGAAGGCAATAAAGGGTCCAATTACATACTTCGCAAACCACAAGGCAGTAATCCAGAAGACAAAAAGCAGAGTTGGATACAGCGGGTCTTTGCCAATAAACCACCCGTTTTCACCATTCAGATCAGTGATCGCGATGAAAGCGGCGCCAGGGCCCTGTCGGAATTAAAAGACCGGGGGATCAACCTTGTGGCTAACGCGCTCGCCCAGTCCGCCGATCACATCCTCAGTTTTTTTAATATGCTGCGGGCTGAATTGGCTTTTTACGTTGGTTGTTTGAATTTACATGAGCGGCTTGCCCAAAAAGGGGAGCCAATCTCCTTTCCCCTGCCCGCGGCTCCCGGCGAACGCAGACATTACTTTAACGGATTATACGATGTCTGTCTGTCTTTAAGCCTGGATCAAAAGGTTGTGGGCAACGATGTGAATGCTGACAATAAAGACCTCGTGATTATCACCGGCGCCAACCAGGGCGGTAAATCCACTTTTTTGCGAAGCATAGGTTTGGCCCAATTGATGATGCAGTGCGGCATGTTTGCGCCGGCTGAGTCTTTCTGTTCTAATATCTGTGAGAACCTCTTTACGCACTACAAACGGGAAGAAGACGCAACTATGAGCAGCGGGAAACTTGATGAAGAACTAAGCAGAATGAGCGATATCGTAGATAAAATAACGTCAAATTCCATGTTACTGTTTAATGAATCATTTGCCGCGACAAACGAAAGGGAAGGCTCGGAAATCGCCAGGCAGATAATATGCGCATTATTGGAAAAATGCGTTAAGGTTTTCTTCGTTACGCATCTATATGATTTTGCGCATGGTTTTTATAACAAAAAAATGGAAAACGCCATTTTCCTGCGGGCTGAAAGACAAACCGACGGAGGACGAACTTTTAAAATAATCGAAGGCAAGCCATTGCAAACCAGTTATGGCGAAGATTTATATAACGGGATATTCGGTACGGGCAATTAAATTAATTCAAATATAATCATTGAAAGTTTATGCTTTGTTGACTGCTGGAATTCGAGTGATGTAAAATAACTTTCCGGGTATGAGCATCTATAATAAATAGTGAGGTTTTGGAGGTAGCGAATGCTGACAGTCACTATTCCGGGAAAAGGGACTCTGAAACTAAAGCATATTGTACTGGACTTCAACGGTACAATGGCCTGCGACGGAACCCTAATCCCCGGCGTTGAAGAAAGGCTGAATTTGCTTGCAGAGCAACTGGTGGTGCATATTTTAACAGCAGATACTTTCGGTCTCTGTAAAATTTCGTGCCAGGGTATAAACGGCTGCATTCGGATACTCAGTTCTGAGATAGGAGCGCCGGAAAAAGAAACATATGCCGAGTCATTGGGCGCTGAAAGTGTTATAGCAGTAGGCAATGGCGTTAATGATATCTTAATGCTGTCCCGCGCAGCTTTAGGCATTATGATCATGGGACCGGAGGGCGCCTCCGTTAAAGCCCTGCAGGCTGCGGATATTATAGCCAGGGATATAAACACCGCCCTGGACATGCTTTTACATCCCAAAAGGCTAATCGCCACTTTGAGATTATAAATCAGGTGAATATTGTGGAAAATTATCCACGCTATTATTTCAACACTTATGAAAAGCTGCTGTTTGAGAAACGTTGACTCGCCTGCACTTATGGCGATAATAACCTAAAGGAGAAGAACAACTGACATGGCTAAAAAGTCTGAGGTTTTATGTCGGAGAGGATTTTGAGTAATTAAAGCTTCCTTTTTGGAGGCAAGTAAATCCTTGTTTTACTCTTTCGCATTCCATGATGTTGATCGGACCTGGTTGGTGAAGAACCGGTACTCCCTTACTGGAAGTACCGGCTTGTTTTGCTGAAATAGGCAACGCGGCGGTGCTGGTGGAAGGTCTAAAAACTGATACTCTTGGCAAGATCTGTTCAGGCCAGGTTTGTGGCTCCCATTAGATAGCGGTCACACTCCCGCGCGGCGCCGCGGCCCTCGTTTATCGCCCACACTACCAGGCTTTGTCCCCGGCGCATGTCACCGGCGGTGAATATACCCTTGACATTGGTCATATAATGCTCGCTGTCAGCCTTTGCGTTAGACTTTTCATCACGCTCAACACCAAGCGCGTCGAGCAAATTGTTTTCCGGTCCGGTGAACCCCATGGCCAGCAGCACCAACTGTGCGGGCCAGATTTTTTCAGTGCCTGCAAGCTCTCTCGGTATGAAACGTCCCCGGTCATCTTTATTCCATTCCACATTAACCGTATGCACTTCTTTAACCCTGCCGTTTTCGTCCCCGGCAAATCTTTTTGCCGTAATACAGTAATGACGCGGGTCGCCACCATAAAGGGCGGCCGCTTCCTGCTGACCGTAATCTGTTTTATGTATCCTTGGGAACTGCGGCCAGGGGTTATCCCAACTGCGCTCAAGAGGCAGTATGGGCATAATTTCAAACTGGTTTACACTTCCGCATCTATGACGAAGCGCTGTCCCAACACAGTCGGTGCCGGTGTCACCGCCGCCGATGACAATTACATCTTTATTTTCAGCTGAAACAAATTTGCCGTCGGTTAGCCTGGAGTCAAGCAAGCTCTTGGTATTCACACTCAGGAAATCAACCGCAAAGTAAATCCCTTTCAGGTCACGCCCCTGCACGGGTAGATCGCGTGGTCTGGTTGAACCTCCACAAAGAACCACCGCGTCGAAATCCTTTATTAGTTTCCCGGTGGGATAATCCCTGCCCACTTCAGTATTAGTTATGAAACTAATCCCCTCAGCGGCCATTAAATTTACCCGCCGCTGGACAACCCATTTCTCAAGCTTCATATTGGGTATGCCGTACATTAATAATCCGCCGATGCGATCAGCTCTCTCGAATACCGTCACCCAGTGACCGGCCTTGTTCAGCTGGCCGGCGCAGGCCAAACCCGAAGGGCCTGACCCGATAACGGCAACCTTTCTGCCGGTACGGCTTACCGGCGGTCTTGGCACGATCCAGCCCTCTTCATAAGCTTTTTCAATAACGGCGCCTTCAATGTTTCTGTTAGTCACAGGCTCGGTGGCAAGTCCGGCGGTACACGCGCCCTCACAGAGAGCAGGGCAGACCCTGGATGTAAACTCCGGGAAGTTATTGACTTTGATCAACCGGGCCAGGGCTTCTTTCCACAAACCCCGGTAAACCAAATCATTAACCTCAGGGATCAGGTTGTGATTGGGGCAGCCTGAAGCCATCCCGTTAATAATCATCCCGGTGTGGCAAAAAGGTGTGCCGCAATCCATACAGCGTGCCGCCTGCTTTTTCAACTCCTCCTCCGGCAGTTGGTTGTGAAATTCTTTCCAATCGCAAACTCGCTCCACCGGGTCGCGATCAGAAGGAAGTTCGCGTCGGAATTCCATGAATCCGGTAGGCTTACCCATAATATATCCCCCTAAAATAAGTAGTTGCTTAGTTCCCGCTCACTCTTGACACGTCTTTCATGTTTTCTTCAAAAGCGGCCATAACCGCTTCATCCCCGCTCAGGCCCATCTGCTCCGCCTGATTAATCGCCCGGATCATACGGGCGTAATCCTTGGGTATGACCTTGACAAATTTTGCTTTCATTTCATCCCAATTGTCCAGAGCTTTCCTAGCACGCTGGCTTTGGGTATAATGCCAGTGTCTCTCTATCATATCTTTAACTTCAGCCGCTTCCACGGGTTCGACAAGTTCTTCCCTGTTTACCATCCCCAGGTTGCAGCGCCTGGAAAACGTACCGTCCTCATCCAATACATAGGCGATACCGCCCGACATGCCCGCGGCAAAGTTCCTGCCGGTATTACCCAATACAACCACCCGGCCGCCTGTCATATATTCACATCCGTGATCACCGACGCCTTCTACAACCGCGTGTACGCCGCTGTTCCTGACGCAGAACCGCTCGCCGGCCACGCCCCGGATGTATGCTTCCCCGGATGTTGCCCCGTAGAAGGAAACATTACCGACAATAATGTTTTCTTCCGGTACGAAGGTTGACTTGGCCGGCGGGAAGGCAACCAGTTTGCCGCCCGAGAGACCTTTACCAAAATAATCATTGGCGTCGCCCTCCAGGGTCATGGTTACCCCCTTTGGTACAAAAGCACCAAAGCTCTGCCCGGCCGATCCTTCAAAGTAAAGGTCGATGGTGTCTTCAGGCAGTCCTTCCCCACCGTAACGCTTGGTAATCTCGTGACCCAAAATGGTACCGACAACGCGGTCAGTGTTTTTGATCGGAAGTTTAGCCTCCACCGCTTCCTTGCGCTCCAAAGCGGGCTCGCATAATTTCAACAACACCCGCCTGTCCAGAGATTTTTCCAGCGCATGATACTGTTCAGTCCGGCAGTACCTGCCAATGTTTTCCGGCACATCCGGTTGCCAGAGCAGAGTTGAAAGATCTAGCCCTTTCGCCTTCCAATGTTCGACCGCTTCCTTCTGTTCCAGCACATCCGTGCGCCCGATCATCTCATTAACAGTCCGGAAACCCTGCTCTGCCATAATCTCTCTCATTTCCCGAGCGACAAAACGCATAAAGTTTACCACGTGCTCCGGCTTCCCTGTAAATTTTTTACGTAGTTCCGGATTCTGGGTGGCGACTCCACACGGACAGGTATCAAGGTTGCAGACCCGCATCATAACGCAGCCCATCACGACCAGGGGGGCAGTGGCAAACCCGTATTCCTCCGCGCCCAACATCGCTGCGATGGCAACGTCCCGACCGGTCATCAGCTTGCCGTCTGTTTCAACAATAATTCTGTCACGTAAATTGTTAAGCACCAGGGTTTGGTGGGTTTCAGCCACCCCCAACTCCCAGGGCAGGCCGGCATGACTGATGCTGGTACGGGGTGAAGCGCCGGTGCCGCCATCGTAGCCGCTGATAAGAACCACATCAGCCCGTCCCTTGGACACCCCGGCAGCAATAGTGCCTACGCCCACTTCAGAAACCAGTTTAACGTTAATCCTGGCGTCCGGGTTGGCGTTCTTTAAATCGTGGATCAATTCCGCCAGGTCCTCAATTGAATAAATATCGTGGTGCGGCGGGGGTGAAATTAAACCTACACCCGCCGTAGTGTTCCTGACTTTGGCAACCCAGGGGTAAACCTTGCGGCCCGGAAGCTGGCCG
>JBAZQW010000135.1:0-6298 GCA_041645005.1 Desulfotomaculaceae bacterium
GACACCTACGTAGCCGCCTTCAATAAAGCTTGTAAAGTACTTTAAATCTTCCGGAGAGAGATATACGGTATAAGGATCTTTTAAGCTGTCTAGAAGCCCTTCAATAGCCCCCCGGACCATGGCGTCTTGATCCGGATCCTTGATGTAAAAGAGGTTAACATCGTCGATGATTTCTTCCAGGGGGCGCATATCCAATGGTTGATTTTCTGACGCGAAGCCTGGCGGCGTACTGCTGACTGAAAAAAAGAGGATAAGGCCCAGGGCTAATGAAAAAAGGGCTCTCTTTAACAAGCTCAACCACCTCAGTTTATTAAATTATTTCAAGTAATTATTTAATTCGCCCTGACCTGGTAAAGTCCTTCATGTTTTCCCAGCGCGGCGTTTATCGTCCTTTTACGGCAGGTATTTTAACCCTGCGCGGTGAAATAATAGAAAGATTATTAACAAGCTGCCGGCAGGCACTACAAGGCAGGTGTAAATATGTCCTCTGATCTGATGATAGTCATAGACGGCAACAGCCTGGCCCACCGGGCTTTTCACGCCATCCCCCCGCTCTCTACCAGCCAGGGGCTGGTGACCAACGCGGTGTACGGTTTTACCAACATGCTGATGAAAATCATCGCCGAAGAATCTCCCGCCCGGATTGTGGTGGCTTTTGACAAAGGGAGGCTAACTTTTCGCCACGATGACTATGAGCACTACAAGGCTAACCGCAGCGCCACACCGGAAGATTTGCGGCCTCAGTTCCAGGTGTTGAAAGATGTGTTAAAGGCCATGCGCATAAAAATGTTTGAAATCGAGGGTTTTGAGGCGGACGACCTGATCGGCACTATTACAGCCAGAGCGGAGCGGGAAGGGCTGAAAAGCGTTGTTGTGACAGGTGACCGGGACGCCCTGCAGCTTGTTTCTCCCCTGACCAGGGTCAAGCTCACCAAAAAAGGCATCAGTGAGCTGGATGAATATGACGAAGGCAAGGTCTGGGACAGATACGGCATAACCCCGCTGCAGTACACTGATTTTAAAGGACTCACCGGCGACGCCTCGGACAACATCCCGGGTATTCCGGGGATAGGTGAAAAAACGGCTACCCGCCTGCTAAAAGAGTACGGCTCAATGGAAGAAATCCTGGCTCACGCCGGTGAACTGGGCGGTCGCACCGCGACGCTGGTAAGTTCCGCCAGGGAACAGGGCGAGATGTCAAAAAGGCTGGTAACCATTCACCGGGAGGTCCCGGTGGAAATAGATCTTGAGCAGTGCCGCTGGCGCGGCCCTGACTACAAAGAACTCCTTGATATTTTTAAAAAGCTGGAATTCAAGACACTGATCAAATCGATCTACCAGGATGCCAGGGATGGGGCGGGAGATAAACAAAAGGGGAAAAAGCAGGGCCCAAAAACCGGCAAACAAGCCTTTTCCGAACACGACCTGGAAACCTACCCGGTGACCTACCAGCGGCTTGACACCCCCAACCGCCTGGCCGGTTTGGTCAAAGCCGTCCGGAAATCTGGCCAGTTGGCCCTGTCCTGCGCCTGTGACGCCGGCGGAGCTCTTGCCGGGGCGGGCTTTGTATTAAATGAGGACAGGGCCTACCTCCTCAGTCTTCAGCCGCCGGACACCTGGCGTCAGCAAGATGAACCCGACGGTGGCGGCAACTTATTTGAAAATCTGGAGACTGATCCCGGCGCAGGCGGGTACTTCCGGGAGCAGGCGCTGGCAGCTATAAAAACCATATGTGAAGACCCCACTATCAAAAAATACTGCCATGACGGGAAAAAACTGATCTGGCTGCTGCATAAAAGCGGCATTAAGCTCGCCGGCCTGGCCTTTGACACCATGATCGCCTCCTACCTGCTCAACCCGGCCTTCCCTAACCGGGAGCTTGAAGATGTTTCACTGGAACATTTAAACGCAGTGCTGCCCAGAGGTGAGGATGAGCTGCCGGCCAGGGCGCTCTGCGTCCTTCAACTGGCGCACCTGCTGGAAGACAAACTGAAACTCCTGGAACAGGACCGGCTCTTTTTTGATGTGGAACTGCCGCTGGTTGAGGTTTTAGCGGCAATGGAGATCCAGGGCGTGGCCGTGGACAAAAAACAGCTGGAGGATATGTCTAAAGAACTTGGCCTGCTGATCAAAAGCCTGGAAGGAGAAATATACCGGCTGGCCGGCCAGATCTTTAACATTAACTCCACTAAACAGCTGGCTAAAATATTATTTGAGGAATTAAAGCTGCCGGTCGTGAAGAAGACTAAGACCGGCTTCTCCACCGACGCTGAGGTACTGGAAGAACTGGCCATGTCCCACGAAATTGTGGCCAAAGTGCTGGAATACCGCCAGCTGATGAAGCTGAAGTCCACCTACACAGACGGCCTGGCCGCTTTAATCAACCCTAATACCAGGCGCCTGCACACAACTTTTCACCAAACGGTGACTGCCACCGGGAGGCTTTCCAGCTCGGAACCCAATCTGCAGAACATACCCATCCGGCTGGAAGCCGGGCGTTTAATCAGAAAGGTTTTCATTCCCTCTTGTGCTGACAACCTGCTCTTAACCGCGGACTACTCCCAGATCGAGCTGCGCATCCTGGCCCATATCAGCGGCGATCCGGTGCTGATAGATTCTTTTAAAAAAGGGGAAGATATTCACACCAGAACGGCGGCTGAAGTTTTTGGGGTAGCGCCGGAAGAGGTGACCAGGGAAATGCGCGGACGTGCCAAAGCGGTAAATTTCGGGATCATTTACGGCCTCAGCGATTTCGGCCTGGACAGGAATATCAAGGTGGGGCGGCAGGAAGCCAGGCGCTATATCGAAAACTATTTCGCACGCTACGCCGGCGTGAAAGTATATATTGAAAGGGTGGTGCGGGAAGCCAGAGAGAAGGGTTACGTTACCACTCTTTTAAACAGGCGGCGCTATCTGCCGGACCTGTTCAGTCCCAACCGCACCCTGCGCAACTTTGGCGAGCGCACCGCCATGAACACACCCATTCAGGGCAGTGCCGCCGATATCATCAAGCTGGCCATGGTCAACATCCAACGTGAGCTGGCCGAGCACGGACACAAGGCGAAAATGATTCTGCAGGTTCATGACGAATTGATCTTTGACACTCCCGCCAATGAACTTGACCTTCTTATTGAATTGGTAAAACGATGCATGGAAAATGCCCTGGTCATGGATGTTCCCCTGGTGGTGGATATGAAAACAGGGGCAAACTGGTACGATGTGAAAAAAATTTAAGGAGATGAGGTAATTGCCGGAGCTGCCGGAAGTAGAGACCGTAAGACGGACACTGCAGCCAAAGCTGACCGGGCTGAAGTTTACCGATGCCCAGATCCTTCTCCCTAAAATGATACGGAAGCCAGAGCCTGATGAGTTTAAAGAGATCCTTAAAGATAAAACTATTTTAAAAATTGGCAGGCGCGGCAAATACCTTCTAATAAACCTGAGCGACGGCTACACCCTCGCGGTACACCTGCGCATGACCGGCCGGCTTGTTTACTGTGCCGACGACAAGCCTGCGACTAAGCACACCCACGTCGTCCTGCACCTGAATAACGGCAGCCAGCTGCAATACACGGATATAAGGCAGTTTGGCAGGTTGTGGCTGATGCCCACCTCATCTATGGACGACCTGGCCGGATACAAAGACCTGGGCATTGAGCCGCTGGATGAACTTTTCACCAGGGACTTTTTAAAAAAAGAACTGCGCCGGCGCCATACCAGAATCAAGCCGCTGCTCTTAGACCAGACCTTCATAGCAGGCCTGGGCAACATATATACGGACGAGGCTCTGCACAGGGCGAAAATAAACCCTGAACGACTGGCCACCACTCTATCGCCGCGTGAGGTGACTCATCTGCACCACGCCATCCGGGATGTGCTCCTGGAAGGGATAGACAACAGGGGGACCACCTTTCGTGATTTTGCTGACGGCGACGGCAGGGCGGGCAGCTATCAGGAGCTTTTGCGTGTTTACAACCGTGAGGGCAGCCCGTGTCATCACTGCGGCAAGCAAATCGCCAGGAAGAAAGTTGGCGGGCGCAGTTCCTATTACTGCCCATCCTGCCAGAAGTAGCCAATTGACTCCGCTGATCCCCGTGAGGAGGCGGGGTTTTTTATTTTAAACTGGTTTTTCAAACAGCTATTGGCAGTAACCAACTCATCACTCCCTCCATAGATTAAAAAAGCAATGGCATTTATTGCGGCGGGAGGTAATGGATCTTGGAACTGCTTTCTTACATCCTTTTCGCGCTGGCGCTGAACCTTGACTCGTTTGGAGCGGGCATGGCCTATGGCGCGAGGCAAATCAAAGTCCCCCTGCTTTCGCTTTTGATCATCAGTCTAATTTCTGTGGCCGCTATTATCATCTCCATGCTCGGCGGCCAGATCATTCTGTCTTTCATACCTGCCGGCCTGGCTCACCGGTTGGGCGGCATCCTATTAATGATTATCGGGCTGTGGGTCCTTTGCCAGACTCGCCGCAGCGGGCAAGCTGCCGCTAAAGACAGCCAGGAAGAAAACAGCGTCAATAAGATGATCAAAATTCATATCCGTCCCCTGGGTTTAATTGTTCAAATTTTGCGGGAGCCCGCCAGGGCAGACCTGGACAGATCCGGGGTGATATCCCCGGGTGAAGCTCTGGTACTGGGTTTGGCCCTGGCCATGGACGCCCTGGGCGCCGGGTTTGCGGTCTCAATGCTGGGCCTGTCCATAGGCCTCACGTCACTGGTGGTCGGTCTGGGGCACTTCTTCCTGACTTACCTGGGACTTCAGGCAGGCCGCTCCATAACAAACTTCGGGATAGGCCGCTGCCTTACTATCCTGCCGGGGTTTATTTTGATCACCCTCGGTATATTTAAAATGTTTTAATCTAAAACCAAACCGCTGGTTAAACCAGCGGTTTTTGTGTTTAACAGGATATTTTTAGAGGAAGTATAACCTTTAGCGCGAAGTAACAAGATTATGTTTTTTGTGGAGGAGTAAAATGATCGTAATTGGCCTTACCGGCAATATAGGAAGCGGCAAGAGCACCGTGGCCTGCCGTCTGGCAAGTCTGGGGGCTAAAATAATTGACGCCGACCAGGTGGCCAGGAAAGTAGTGCTGCCAGGCGCGGCCTGCCTGGAGGAAATTGTGCGAGAGTTCGGGAGCGGCATCCTGAATGCTCTGGGCGAACTTGATCGCAAAAAAATGGGGGATGTGGTCTTTGCCGATCCTGCGGCCAGGACAAGGTTGAATAATATAATTCACCCTTGGATCACGGAAGAAATCCACCGGGAGATCACCAGGTTTAAAGAACACCCGGAACTGCCGGGTGGCGCAGGAGTGCTGGTGGTGGACGCGCCGCTTCTGATCGAAACTGATTTGCAGCATGATGTCGACGAGGTTTGGGTTGTCAAGGTTGACCTGAAAGAGCAGCTTCAACGGCTGGCCCAGAGAGACGGCCTGGCGCCGGAAGATGTCATGAATCGCCTCGACGCTCAGCTGCCCCAGGAAGAGAAATTAAAGTACGCTCACCGGATTATCGACAATAGCGGCGAGCCAGGTGCAACCATAAAACAAATTGACCAAAACTGGGCTGATTTAATGAAGGAACATTCCCAGCAGACAAGCGGCATATAATATGGGACGTGAGAAATGGGACGGAAGCACAAGGGGACGGTTCTCCTGTGTCATTTAAGTCATAAGCCGTAGGGCGTAAGCGTAAGCAATAAGTCGTAAGCTGTAGGGCGTAAGGCGTAGGTATGCATGAAAGTTTCATGGATCAAAGACCCATAAGGTATTCAGAATATGCCTACGACTTACGACTTACGACTAAAAGGGTAAGTGGGGACGACCCGGATATATAATAACAGCGGAGGATTTATTTGGTGGGGGCTTTTCGCAGAAGGATGAGCAGCAAAGGAAAGTTGAAGCTCTGGACTTTCATTATCTTTTTCATAATTGTGATCATGCTAATCCAAAACGCGGACAGGGTCTGGCGCTATTTTTACCCTTTCCCTTACCGCCAGATCACCATTAACTATGCTGCAGCGTACAATCTTGACCCATGCCTCCTGGCTGCTATCATGAAAGCGGAAAGTGGCTTTAACAGCCGCGCGGTCTCGCCCAAAGGAGCCAGGGGCTTGATGCAGATCATGCCGGATACAGGGCAGTGGGTGGCCTGGCAACTGGGCAGTCAGGCTTTTAACCCCGACCAGCTTTTTGATCCGGAAACAAACATCAGGTTTGGGGCCTGGTATATTGCCGACCTGAAAACAGAGTTCCACGACGACATTGTCCTGGTATTGGCGGCATACAACG
>JBAZQW010000136.1:0-6272 GCA_041645005.1 Desulfotomaculaceae bacterium
GCCTGCTCACCCGTATCAGGCTGTGACACCAGCAAGTTTTCAATATCTACTCCCAGATTCCTGGCATAAGAAGGATCCAGGGCATGTTCTGCATCCACAAAAGCAGCCGTGCCACCTGTTTTTTGCGCCTCGGCAATCACATGTAGAGCTACTGTGGTCTTGCCGGAAGACTCTGGTCCAAATATTTCAACCACCCGGCCGCGTGGCACGCCGCCTACTCCCAGGGCTATGTCCAGGGCAATAGTACCTGTTGGGATAACATCTATGTGCATTTTGGCGGAAGACTCTCCCAGCTTCATAATCGAACCTTTACCAAACTGCCGCTCAATCTGAGCGAGAGCCAATTCCAATGCTTTTTGTTTATCCGACAATGAGTTCACTCCCCTTTTTAATATGAACACCTGTTCGGTCCTTGTTTAATTATATGGTTATTTATGGTTTATGTCAACAATAAAAATAAAAATAAATTAGGAGACAGAATTCGCCAAGTCATTAGTCAGAATAGATAAAAGAAAATCCATTATTCTGTCTCCTGAATTCTGTCTTCTGTCTTCTTGAAAAAGAGCAGGTCCCCTGGAACCTGCTCTTTTGAAAATCAATTTCTAAGCCGGGCTGGTTCGACACTCACCCGGCGCCCTCTGATTGTTTGGCGGTGCAAACAGGAGATCACACGGTTCGCCCATTCCTCCGGAACCTCAACAAAGCTAAAATTCTCATAAATGTTTATCGCTCCGATAGTATTTTCTGGCAAACCTGTCTCTTCGGCTAAAGCCCGCACCAGATCTCCAGTTGAGATATTATCCTTCCTGCCGATGGTCATAAACAACCTGACCATACCAGGGCGGGCGCCAGTGTTGCCGAAAGATTCTACGATCAAATCATCCCTGTCATCATCCAGGTCAAGAGAAAGCTTCAATGCCGCGGCAGCTACATCCATGGGGTCATAATCATCCACCAGTAAATCCACAATATTACGGTAATAAGCCAATTTCCCCTTGTTAAGCGTCTGTTGAAGCCGCTCCCTGATCCCTTCCTTCTGGCGCTCATGGATATCCGCCTGGGAAGGGAGTTTTTCACGGTGGATACGTGTCTTGGTAAGGTTTTCGATCAGCTTGAGCTGTTTATAGTCCCGCGGGCTGACCAGCGTGACAGCCACTCCGCTTTTGCCCGCGCGCCCGGTGCGTCCGATCCTGTGTATGTAAAACTCGGGGTCCTGTGGCACGTCATAGTTAAATACGTGTGATACATTTTCGATGTCCAGGCCTCTCGCCGCCACGTCCGTGGCTACCAGGTAATCGATCTGCCCTGTCTTAAACTGCCTCATCACATGATTGCGCTGGTACTGACTGAGATCGCCGTGCAGAGCCGCAGCCGGGTAACCCCTCGCCTGGAGACCGGCCACAAGCTCGTCCACACCACGCTTTGTCCGGCAGAAGATAATGGAGAGGGTAACACTGATTGAGTCCAATATGCGGCACAGGTCCTCCAGTTTATTGTGTTCGCGGGTTTCGTAATAAACCTGCTCGATCAGGGGAACTGTCAAATTATGCTTGCTTACTGTGATAAATTCCGGTTCTTTCAGGTACTTCCTTGAAAGACGCTTAATCTCTTCAGGAATTGTAGCGGAAAAAAGCATAGTCTGGCGGGTCTGCGGTACAGTAAGGAGAATGGACTCGATATCCTCGACAAAACCCATATCCAGCATTTCATCAGCTTCATCCAGGACAACTATCTTCACATTATCTAAACGCAAGGTTTTCCTGTTTAAATGATCCAACAGGCGTCCAGGGGTACCAATCACAACCTGCACACCCTGCCTCAAACCCTTGATCTGGCGGTCGATCGGCTGCCCGCCGTAAATTGGCAGCGTGCGAACCCGGCGGTACTTGCCGATCCGGGATATTTCTTCCGCGACCTGGATCGCCAGTTCTCTGGTTGGTGTCACAATCAGCGCCTGAACACCTTGCTGGGTATTAACCTTTTCAACAATGGGAATTCCGAAAGCAGCGGTTTTACCGGTGCCGGTCTGGGCCTGGCCGATCACATCCCTGCCCTCCTGTAAAATGGGTACTGTAAGCTGCTGGATCGGGGTTGGTTCCTCAAAGCCCATGTCAGCAATAGCTTGAGCTACCCGCCTGTTTATCTTAAGTTCTCCAAAGCTTACAATATCTTTTGTTGTGGTCATTAAAAAAGCTCCTTTTTAAAATAATATGTTTTTATTGTTTATCAATCAGATACTGTTTGACCATATGCAAAGCGGCATTTACGGCTCCCTGTCTTACCGCCGGCCGGAACCCGGGGAAATGGTACTCCCGATACAATATTCCATCATCTGCCGCCAGTGAAACATAGACCAAACCAGTTGGCTTGGCTGGAGTACCGCCGCCAGGGCCCGCTATGCCAGTAGTCGCCAGGCCGATTTCGGCGCCTGTTCTTTCCCGCACCCCCTGGGCCATAGCCATGGCAGTTTCCTTGCTGACAGCCCCGAACCTTTCCAGCACAGACATGCTCACACCAAGTATACCGCTTTTTATTTCATTGCTGTAAGATACCACTCCACCTTTGAAATAGGCGGAACTGCCGGGCACATCGGTCAACCTGGCGGCTACAAGACCACCGGTACAAGACTCGGCGGTGCCGATGGAAAGTCCTCTTGCCAGTAGAAGCTTGCCTACCATTTCCTCCAGTATTTCCTCATCACACGCGAAAATATATTTATCAATGCGTAGCTTTACCCGCCGGGACAGTTCAGCTAACAGTTCTTCAGCCTGCCGTTCCTTGCCTGACCGCGCCGATAGCCGCACCTGAATTTCACCCGGCTTGGCTATATAGGCAATACCAGGATTGCCCTGTCCGCCCAAGTCCTTGAGCAGGTCCTGCACGGCTGATTCCGAAATTCCGGTAAGTTTAAAAATCTTGTACTTCATGGCAGTGCTCGCGTCTGCCTTTGCTGACAAAAAAGGAAAGACCGATTCTTCAAACATAACCGAAAGTTCACGGGGAGGACCTGGCAGTATTATTATTATTTTCTTATCTTTTTCGATAAGCGCCCCCGGAGCGGTACCAACTTTGTTGGGCAGGATTTGTGAACCTTCCGGGAAATAGGCCTGCTTTAAGTTGCTCTGGGCCATTTTCTGGCCGCGCCCCCGGAAAAGCTCTCTTATTTTTTCTAGTGAGTCCTGGTCTGCCACCAGCGGCAAACTAAGAACACCGGCCACAATTTCAGCGGTAATATCATCTGTGGTCGGACCCAGCCCGCCAGTTATGATGATCAGGTCGGATCGCTGCACAGCCTGCCCCAAAACCTGGCTCATCCTTGCCCCGTCATCACCGACCGTTGTGTTTAGAGTCACTTCTATACCCGCTGCGGAAAGACGCTCACCCAGATATTGGGCGTGGGTGTTTAAGATATGGCCGAGCAACAGTTCAGAGCCGGTAAAAATTAATTCTGCTTTCATCATCTATCACTTCCCAGTGTTAAATTATAACATATCCACAACTTAAAACAAAAGCTATCGTGGGCATAAAACACAAAAAACAAGCCGCTGCGGCAGTCAAGATCAGACTGCGGCGCAGCGGCTTTTTATGTTTGTCGCTATTTAAACCGACATTTCCCGTAAAAGCGACCGGAACTGTTCTCCCGTTACCTTTTCCTTTTCCAGTAAAACTTCCACTATACGGTTAAACATGTGCTGGTGGCTGGAGACATGTTTTTTTACCTGTTCTTCCTGTATCCTAACAATATCAGTGATGGTTTTGTGTTTTAACTCCTGCGGCAGGGTGTCCGGACTGACCACGCCCAGTTCGGGCATGCCTGAACGTACCATAGTTTCAGCCGCACGCACAGCCTGTTCAAAATCTCCGGATGAGCCTGTGCTCCGGCTGCCCAGTAATATCTCCTCCGCGACCGAACCGGCCAGCATAACCGCAATTTGATTTTCCAGATAGTCCTTGGTGTATAAATAGGTATCGTCTTCCGGTGTTTGCCTCATATAACCGAGTGCGTCACCTCTCGGAGTCACGGTCAGGGTCGACACGGAACCTGTACGGACAATTTCACTAAGCAGGGCATGTCCTGTCTCATGCACAGCTACTCTTCTCATGTCGGCTTCAGACGGCCTCCTGTCAAGCTTGCCGCCCATCATAACCTTATCGATAGATTCGTTAAAGTGATGCTGGCAAATTTCCTTAGATCCTTCCCGCATGGCCAGAATCGCCGCTTCGTTGGCCATACTTTCCAGGTGGGCGCCGGAAAAACCAAAAGATTCCCTGGCGATTGCCTCAAGCTTTACGTCTTCAGCCAGGGGTTTGTTTCTAGTGTGAAGCTTTAAAATTTCCAACCTTCCTTCTTTATCTGGCAGATCAACCTTGACCCGGCGGTCAAAACGGCCCGGTCTCATAAGTGCGGGATCCAGCATATCGGACCTGTTAGTTGCGGCGACAAGCAGCACTTTGACCTTGTCATCAACTTTTAGCCCGTCCATTTCCACCAGCAGTTGATTTAGAGTCTGGTCATACTCCAAATGGCTGGTTGCTTGCCCCCTTTTCCCGCCCAAAATCTCTATCTCATCAATAAAAATGAGGGCATTATTTTTATTCTGGCGGGAGGCGCTTTCCCTGGCTGACTGAAAAAGTTTCCTTACCCTCTGGGCGCCGACCCCCGCGTACATTTCGATGAATTCAGAACCGGAGGCGGCTATAAAGGCTGCGTCGGTATAACCTGCCGCCGCTCTTGCCATTAGTGTTTTGCCCGTGCCCGGGGGACCAGTGAGCAAAATTCCCTTTAAAGGACGGATGCCCAGTTTTCTGATGCTGAGATGGTTTTTTATAAAATCCAGGGCTTCTTTAAGTTCCTGGATCGCGGAATCCTGGCCGCCGATATCATTGAAGGAAACTTCCGGGAAGGCTGCACTACCCGCTCCTTCAAAATTTTTCACATTAATCAGCCCCCGCATCCTGGCAAAGTAATACAGTCCCCCCCCCGCGGCAGCCAAAAACAGGAAAGGGGTAATATCATAGCCCGTAATCAGCATATATGTTACCGCCGCCAGGCCTAGCCCTATACTAATTTTTTTTAGCATTTACGCCACCTCCACTGCTGGGTGTGCGGGAATCACCGGCAACCTGCCACGCGCCGCGGGGAATAATTTCATCAAGTGTATGGCCCTGGTGCTGCAGGCGCAGGTAGATGTTTTCCTGGTCAATATAGACTTTAGCTTCGGCGCCGCGCGCCTGGGCCTCCCTGTTAACCACCCCCGCCATTTCCTGAAAACTGCCCTGGGACTGCGCCTGGTAAATGGCATACTGGCTTTGGTACCATACTTGTTCTAAAACGTCATCGCGGCTGTCGCTCAGTACCAGATTATAAACCTTCCGGCCCATGACCCGGGCCAGGTCTTTTTGTACTTCCTTATAAGCCTGCATCAGGTTAGCGTCATAACGTACCTTTATGCTCACACGCATCTGGCTGTTTTCACTGCTCAGCTGGTATGATTCAACTGACTGGATACTGTTCAAAGCAGCGTATAAAGGCCCTTGCGTGCTGTATTTCTGATAAAAATACTGAGCGCCGAAAATAAGAGCAATTCCGGCGAGCAGAGAAAAAATAATCACATGTATTTTTAAGCCCTTCCACTGCATGAATATCCCCTTTCTAGCCACAAATAGTGCGTACCGCCCCATTATTATAGCATAATGCCATGTGGCATTTCCCTAGTAAATGGTGGGTATAACACGCAAAAAAAGAAGACACCGGATCTTACACGGTGTCCTGTTTGATCTACTACTTGAAATATAAAATTCTTGTAGGTGCGAATTCATTCGAACAAAATGCTGCCAATTCGTTACAATGTTCGATTGAAATCGAACCTGCGATTATTTCTACCCACCTGTTGGAGCTGCGTTGGCGGCATATTTCTATTTAAGCGAATGTATAAACGTTTATGTCACCAGTTCCCCTTCAAGGTCATATGGGCTTGCGCCTTTGACCAGGACCCTGACAAAATCCCCCGGTTTCAAGTCCTTACCGGATTTAAAAATTACCTTGCCGTCGATCTCCGGCGCGTCTCCTTCGCTCCTGCCCTCGTAAACGTGGAGCTTTTTTGTTCTGTGCCCTTCCACCAGAACAGTAATGGTCTCACCGATCTTGGCCTGGTTGATATCCTTAGAAATCTTCTTCTGCAGATCCATAGCCCTATCCCGTCTCGCCAGTTTAATTTCCTCCGGCACCTGTCCGCTCATCTCCGCAGCGGCTGTGCCTTCCTCGCGGGAAT
>JBAZQW010000137.1:0-6269 GCA_041645005.1 Desulfotomaculaceae bacterium
AAGTGAATTTCTTGAAAATGAGAAGGATTATCTGCTTCCATTACCGACAACGCCCTATGAGCTGGCATCGTGGAAGATTGCTACTGTTATGTTTAACAGCCATATCTGTGTGGACAAGCAGAATTATTCCGTTCCCTTTGAGTATATAAAGCAAAAAGTCGAAGTGCGGATGACAAAGAACACGATAGAGGTTTTCTATGGTGGCAACAGGATATGTTCCCACCCAAGGCTGCACGGACGCTCCAATCAATATAGTACTGTCAGTGAGCACCATTCGTGTTCGGTTAACCAGTTATTTACAATAATCGTGCTATGAAACATGCTAATTACTGAGAAAAATAGAACAAATATTTAACATTAACTGTCATGATAGCCAATAGCTGGTGCTTATGGGGTGTAGTTTAAGATGTAAAAACGTCTTAGCACATAATACTTAAGCACAAATAAATTCCATTATATGGTTAACCGATCACGTATGCAGTGAGCACATGCCTGAAAACCAGCAGAAATATGTGGAGTGGACTTCCGAGCGTTTTGTCTCGTGGGCTGAACGCATCGGCGAAAATACGACCGTGGTCATAAAGCACTTGCTGTCGTACCACAAGGTACCTCAACAGGGATACAAGACGTGCATGGCACTTTTAAAGCTCGGCGACAAATATTCCGTAATCCGACTTGAGGCCGCCTGCAAAAAAGCCCTGTTCTACACCTCCACTCCCAGCTTCAAAAACATCCAGACGATTCTGGCCAACGGCCAGGACAAGCTCTCCGACGAGCCTGTCAGAAAAACACCCTCTGTTGAATACAGCTTCACAAGAGGCGCGGACTATTATGATCGGAGGGGATAAATGATGCTGGACATGACCACCGTCAATAAGCTCAATGAGATACGTATAACAGCCATGGCCCGTGCGTTTACGGAACAGCTCAGCGACCATCAGTACAACGAGATGTCTTTTGAAGAACGCTTCGGGCTCCTTGTGGACATCGAATGGAGCCGCCGTAAAAGCAACCAGCTTAACCGGCTCCTGAAGAACGCCTGTATACAGGATAGTAACGCCTGTATTGAAAATATTCGCTATGACGTTGATAGGAAGTTGGACAAGTACCAGATATTGAGGCTTGCAACGAACAACTACATTGCTGAAAAGAGGAATATCATCATTCTTGGTGCAACAGGCGCGGATAAGTCGTTCATGGGAAACGCGTTCGCCGTCGCAGCCTGCCGCGGGCTGTATACCACAAGATGCGTTCGGCTTCCGGATTTGCTGGACGAGCTTGCTATCTCCCGGGGCGAGGGAACTTTCCGAAAAACGATGAAGGTCTACAAGAAGGTGGCCTTGTTGGTCATTGACGAGTGGCTCCTCTCGCCGCTGAAAGACGTTGAGGCGCAGAATCTGCTCGAAATCATTGAGGCAAGGCATCAGACCTGCTCGACTATATTCGTCTCTCAATACTCGCCGGCCGGATGGCGGGCGCAAATCGGCGAGGGGGCCATTGCCGAGGCTGTGCTGGACAGGATAATCCATAATTCCCATACAATCTTCATAGATGGGAAAATCTCCATGCGTGAACGGTTCGCCAGGGAACGGCAGAACAATCTTTAAGAAAATACGGGATATGTGGGGGATTAACTCCCCCTGCATATTCTCGTAGGGTGGCTCACCGGGCCACGTGTTGGCAGTTCAGTTTGTCCCGCACGAGTGGATCACTTATCGCCGCACGACCGGCTCACTCGGGGCGAAATATGCAAAACAGCAAGCAAGCGTGGGAGCCCAGAAAAAAATGGCCAGGAACTGCTTAGCAACGACATTTAATGATAAGATGTATATCAATAGTTTAGAGAAAAAAGGAAATGATTATCATGTTATAGAAATATTTTCTTCAACCATACTATCGCGTTAATAATAAGGGGTTGGAAAATTGACTGTCCTAACACAGGTTCATAGTGCTATTGGAGATACCATTGCTACAAAAGATAGTTTTTTAGAGGCCGAGAGAGAGACACCCATCATCACACATGAAGGTAAACCTAAAGATGGAAAAGATTATGGTGCATTAAAACAAACTATTAAAGCTAAGGTTTTAAAATGGGATCCCCCTTTTACTATGCCCGGGGGAATAGATATCTTCTTTGTAAATAGTATCTTAAAGGCGGAATATGGTTCTCCCGACCATGGTAACCCTAAAGACCCTGTTGACGACCTTTTGTATCTATTCCTGACCAGGAAACCTCCTTTTAAAAAGGGGCTCAAGTCGTATCGGAGACTGAAGAGAGCCGTCGGCAATAACTGGGGTATTCTAAATTTTCTTTCAAATAATGAACTGACTAACATCATAAATGACCCTGTGATTTTTGAAATGTATCTAAAAGATTTGTTGAATCTCACCGCTAAAATTAAAGAAAGGTTTGGAAAAGTTGACCTTTCAAAATTACGGAGCTGGTCAAATAAGCGCTGCTTTGAATTCCTAACAGGTCTTCCCGGTGTTGGCTCAATGATTGCTCACAGTGTTATGATGTATACTCTCGGAAAGAAGGTTTTTCCAGCCAATTCGGCAAGTATTAGGATACTTGCCCGTATTGGTTCCATTCCAGAAACCATTATTAGCAACAACAAAAAGGTACAGGAAAGAATATCTGAAATTATTCCACAGAAGTTTGCATATGATCTGCACGTTAATCTTGTATCACATGCTCAGAAGGTATGCACTTCTAAAAACCCAAATTGTTCGGAATGTGTAATACGTAAATTTTGTATGTATTACAGAAATAAATGCATGCTAACTTGGGACCGTGGGAGCAACCTTCCTTCTGCTATAGATCTTTTTTGTGGAGCTGGTGGTACGGGGATAGGATTATCTCAACTCTTTATGGATTCGGAGAAATTTCGTATTTCAGTTGCTGTTGATATTGACAGATGGGCGGCCAAAACATACTGGGTAAATCACCCTGAATTACCGCCAGAAAGAGTATTGACTGAAAATCTTTGTAATGAGGAAACAGTACAGAAAATCAGGCAATTAACAGCTGATGAAAATATTCTTCTTATAATAGGCGGGCCTCCATGCCAGGATTTTTCTCTGATTGGTACTACGGGAAGAAATTCGGTAAAACCAGTGAACGGAAAGAGGTTTATTGAGATAGAAGGAAATCACAATTACGCTGCCTTTGTTTCTATTGTAAAAGATATTAAACCCAGGTTTTTTGTTATGGAAAATGTACCTGCTATACTTGTGGCCAATGGAAAACGTGCTCACAAAGAGATATTAGAAGATTTTTCAGATATTTATAGCTGTAAGTCTATAATACTAGATGCTGTCAAGTGTGGAGTGCCTCAGAGAAGAAACCGTGTGCTATTCTTTGGTGTGAAAAAAGAAACGAACGAAGAAGCTGCAAGATCTGCGCTAAAATATATAATCAAATTTATGGAGGAATTGAATAACACAAAACCGATTACTTTTAAACAAGCTATATCAGATTTACCACCACTGCTATCAGGACAGGGGTGCGAATTTACAAAACATAAAAGAGGAAGAGGATCCCTTTCTGAATATCAAAAACTTATGAGAAAGGATCAAAAAATTTTATTTAACCATATTGCCAGGCCCAATAATGATCGTGATCTTAAACTTTATAGGCTATTGAAGCCGGGCGAAATCGCTGCTGATGCAATAGAAAAATATAACAAACCGGAGTTAATGATATATAGAAATGATGTTTTCCGGGACAAATACAAAAAACAGCACTGGAAAAAACCATGTTCAACTATAGTCGCTCACCTTGCCAAGGATGGACATATGTTCATTCATCCGGAGCAAATACGGTCAATTACTGTAAGGGAGGCTGCCAGGATTCAGTCGTTCCCGGATGATTTTATTTTCTGTGGTTCAAGAACTGAACAGTTTCAGCAAGTTGGTAATGCTGTACCACCGTTAATGGCTCATTTTATTTCTAATGCTATCCTGGAAGCGAATAAAAAATTCTTTGAAGGTTGTCTGGGGTAGAGTACATGCGACCATTCGCTAGCAGTTTCTAGTTTCTGAGAAAATGAAGGATTTGAAATTTTGGGATAAGGTTAAAAGACTCTCTGCAAGAAAGCAATGTCCACTAAAAAAGTTAACGAGCAGGTCATAATATGCTGGTTTTTTTATCTACTCATCTGCAGAATGGTTTTATGGAAAGCGCTTTAAACGAGAGACCAATCTAAACAAGCCGTATTTGAATACATGCGAACTATTTTACAACCGACGAAGATTGCATTCCGGAAACGGCTATTTTGTACCTAAAAAATAAAAGACAAAGTATGAATTAAACACAATGATAATTGGGTTTCTTAGTGTCCACAACTGCTAGATAAGGTCAAGGTGTTTTTGTTCCCTCGGACTAATGTTTTGAGGGAATTGTTTTTTATGGGGGTCGCAATTTTGCCCAAAATAAACAAATACGCGAAATAAAGGGGATTTTTGCGTAAAAGTATAGTAGAATAGGAAAAAAGGTGCGCATCCTTGGATCTGTGCATATTGGAAGATCATTGGTAATCCCGAAATGTGCGCAGAAAACAGTAGATACAAGGATTCAAGAGTGTAAAGTATATTATATAAAAGAGACAAAAGAGTTGATTCAGCATGGATGTACATTCAAAAGAAACCAGAAGTTATAATATGTCACGCATCAGAGGAAAATGTACCATGCCGGAAGAAATAGTGAGAAAATATTTGTTTCGGCATGGGTTCCGATATAGGAAAAATGTCAGACAATTACCCGGCTGTCCAGATATTGTATTACCAAAATACAAAACCCTCGTATTCGTAAACGGATGCTTCTGGCATGTCCATGAGGGGTGTTCCAAGTTCGTATGGCCGTCTTCTAATAAGGACTTTTGGCGGGAAAAGCTATTAAAAAACAAGAAGCGAGATCAAGAGAACTTTACAAAACTTTCTGAAATGGGTTGGAAGATTATTGTCGTTTGGGAATGCGAACTGAGAGACTTTGATAGCAGACTCACACAATTAATTAAAGATATTAATAAACAAAACAATTTGAAAAGTGGAGTTACATATCGAAACTTGGAAGAAGGAAATCCCAATTTTTAGAAAGTATCCCCTCTGATGGCGCAAACTATCACACAGGCCAGGCAATAAAAGATATCCTGATGAGGAGTTATGAAATGAGTAGTATGTCTTTCAATGATTTCGTATCAGAGTTTTATCAACAAATAGTACAGGCCAAAGAAAATGATGCATTTAGTATGGGATATGAAGATTTTTTTACGACTGTTATGCTGGAGTATTTAGAGGAAGCAGGCGAAGTGGAATCTCCTGTGCTGTGTCAGTTCCGTGGTCATGGTTTGCAAATGAATGCGTACAGAGCTATCAATGACTTATATGCTTCTTTTGAAAAAGATAGCGATACACATGGCTTTGCTTCGGCTTTACATAAGCATAAAAGACAGATCAGCAATGTAAGAATTGTTGCATTGACAAACGGCCTTGTGAAGTTGATCCCATTTAAAAACATTATCATTGAGAATGCAGATGTGTCTTTTTCGGTTTGGGATATCGACAGGTTGTATCGCTGTGTCAGTTCCGGTAAGATGCGCGAAACGGTTGAAATAGACTTTGTTGAAGAGTTTAATGCATCAATTGAATGCATTGAGAACAAAATGAGTGATAAGTGTAGTGTATACCTTGCATTACTTCCCGGTAATATTCTTGCACTTTTATATGAAAAGCACGGCGCGAGACTGCTTGAACGAAATGTGAGGTCTTTTCTCCAAACCAAGGGTCAGGTTAATAAAGGAATTAGAGATACACTCAGAGATGAGCCGGATATGTTTCTGGCATACAATAATGGAATTTCAGTCACTGCTGAGAGGGTAGAAATTATTCGTGATGAAAATGGAAAACCTTCAATAACAAAAATCAGAGATATGCAAATTGTTAATGGAGGGCAAACTACTGCATCTATTTTTAATTCGCATAATGATAGGAAGATTAAAGCGGATTTGACGAATGTCTTTGTGCAAATGAAATTGTCGGTCATTGAAGATGCTACGCAAATGGATGAGATTGTCCCCAAAATATCTGCTTATGCCAATACTCAGAATAAAATCCAGGTAGCTGATTTTTCAGCAAATGATCCCTTCCACAGAAAGATAGAAGAAATATCACGTGTTACTTGGGCTCCGGCGCAAGGCGGGATGAAACCGCTGAATTGGTTTTATGAGCGTGCCAGAGGGCAATATGCAGACATGCTGACCAAAGAAACG
>JBAZQW010000139.1:0-6226 GCA_041645005.1 Desulfotomaculaceae bacterium
TTTACGGGACGGCTGCGCAGGGATTCACCCAGTCGGCTAATAGCCACACCAATTATATCCTGCATATCGCACCACTCTTTATTTAGTTGCAGCATGCCGCTTTCCAGCCTGGCCATATCTAAAAGGTTATTTACAAACCTGTTCATCCGTGTGGCTCCCTGTTTAATGCTCTGTAAAAGGTCACTGCGGGCATCGGGAGTATATATATTGTCTTCCTCCAGCAACCCGGTAACGGCGCCGATTATAGAGGCAAGGGGCGTGCGCAAATCGTGGGACAGGGAATTAAACAGGGCTGTGCGCAGCCTCTCTGATTCAGCCAGAAGATTTGCTTCCCTGGCCTGCTCCCCCAGCTGAATCCGGGTTACCGCCACAGCCGCCAGGCTGGCGAAAGCTTCCAGCAAGCGCCGCTGCTCCGGCTGAAGATAACGTTCAGGGTTATCTAACCAAATACCAAGTACACCCCGGACTCCTTGTTCGGTCCGCAGGGGGATATACAGTCCGGCAGCGCCGCTAAGGGTGTCCGTCCCCCTGCCGGCCAGCTCACTGTGTTCAAAAACCCAGGCGGCCACCGCCCACTCGTTGTCGTTTAGTAAGTATTCCCCCGGAGAAAGCGAGCTTGCCTGTAGTTCCAGCTTGCCACTCCTGTCAGGAAGCAGCAGGATAACCTTACCTTCAACAGTGTCGGCAACCTTCCTGGCCACACTTTCCAGGACAACAGGCAGCTCGGCCACAGCCGCAATATCACGGCTCAAGGCGTACAGGGCGGTCGTCCGGGCCTCCCGCTGCCTGGAGCTGACGACCTGCTGCCGCAGGCGGGTGGCGAGAGTGCCGGTCAAGACGGCTACCAGCAGAAATATGGCAAAACTGATCAGGTAACGCAAATCAGCTACTGTAAAAGTAAAGGTGGGAGGGATAAAATAAAAGTCAAACGTCAAAACTCCCACTACAGCCGCAAGCACTGCCGGGCCGGTGCCCCACTTTACAGCGCTGAATAGAACCGGCAATAAATAGATCATGGCGATATTGACCAATCCCAGTTGAGGCTGTAGAAGGCTGCCCAGAACAGTCACAAGGACCATCATTAAGAATGCCCAGACACAAGGGATGAGCAAGAACGGCCGCGCTGCCGGTCCTGCGGCCTGCTTCTCCCGGCTCTCTTTTGGTTTGCCTGGAATCACATGGACACTGATCCTCTGGCTTTGCCTGATTACCTTATCCACCACAGAGCCGTGCAGCCATTCCCAAAGCCTGGAGTGCAGTGGTTTACCAATGATAATTTGGGATACATTGCGTTTCCGGGCTAATTCAAGCAGCTCTTCGGCCACGTCATTTGCGGTTAAGGTTATAGTTTCAGCACCCAACTCCTGGGCCAGGCGCAGGTTTTTAGCAAGGCGATCCTTTTCCGCCTCACTGGCCGGGAAGCGGCGGGGGGTTTCCACATATACTGCCAGCCACTCTGCCTGCAATCCTTCAGCTATACGCCGGGCAGCCCGGATTAACTGGGAAGAAAAGGGACTTTGGCTGACACAGACCAAAACCCGCTCCCCTGCAGGCCACGGACCCGCAATCCCGTGCAGGCGCATATAGCTTTCCACCTGACGGTCCACCCGCTTGGCGGTGTAGCGCAGGGCCAGTTCCCTCAGGGCACTGATGTTTCCGGTGCGAAAAAACTTCCGCAAGGCCTCCTCTGCCTGGCCCGGAACATAAACCTTGCCGTCTTTCAACCGCTGGATCAATTCCTCAGGTGGAATATCGACCAATTGAATCTGGGAAGCCGTTTCAATAATCCGGTCAGGAACGGTTTCCCTCACTGTCACGCCTGTTATCTGGGCGATAATATCGTTCAAAGTCTCAATGTGCTGTATGTTTAAAGTGGTATAAACATTAATCCCCGCAGCCAACAGCTCTTCCACATCCTGATGGCGCCTGGCATGACGGGAACCGGGTATATTGGTGTGGGCCAGTTCATCCACCAGAACCAGTTCGGGCCGGCGGGCCAGCAGGGCGTCCAGGTCCATTTCGGCAAATTCCTTACCCCGGTATGCCAACCGGCGGGGCGTAATTGCCGGCAGCCCTTTAAGCAGGGCTTCCGTTTCTTTGCGCCCGTGGGTTTCCGCCCAGCCCACCACTACGTCCACGCCCTCGGCCAAACGCTCTCTGGCCGCCTCCAGCATGGCAAAGGTCTTACCCACACCGGCTGCCGCCCCGAGAAAAACCGTCAGCTTGCCCAGTCCTTTTTCCTTCATGCTGGCCAGGAGGGTATCAGGGTCTGCCCGCTTTTCCTTTGTCATTTAAGTAATCCCCTTGTACTAACTCTCACTGTCTCATGGTCGAGTTGGTCGTTAAATAAACCACTTCGATCTTATATTATCCTGCCTCATCGCATTTCGTCCAGCGACAAGTTCAGAAGCAAAACATTTACCCTCGGCTCACCCAGCAAGCCCAACTGCGGCCTCTCCACATGTTTCTCCACCAGGTCTCTCACTTTCTGCGCAGGTAACTGCCTGGCCCGGGCCACCCGGGACACCTGCAGCAGGGCCGCCTCAGGGCTGATGTGAGGGTCCAGCCCGCTGGCTGAAGCCGTAACCAGATCGGCAGGCACGGGGCTGTCCTGGCTTAAACCATTTTCGGAGCGAACCTGCTCCAGCCGTTCAGCCACATCCTCCAGAAGGGTCTGGTTGGTTGGACCCAAATTGGAACCAGACGAGCCGGCGGCGTCATAGCCGTCCTTTCCGGCGGCGGACGGGCGGCTGTGAAAATATTTCGCATCGGTAAAACTCTGCCCGATTAAGGCAGATCCTGCCGGTTTACCGTCCACATATACCAGTGAGCCGTTGGCCTGGTTTGGGAAAATTACCTGGGCCAGGCCGGTTACCGTAAGGGGGTAGATGATACCCGTCAGCAGTGTCATCGCCAGCAGTAGAAGGAACGCCCTGCTCAGCAGCTTAATCATATTCCTCACCTCGCGTGCCAGTTGTTGAATTGTTGAATAACTCTACTGGTAATCGCCGGTTACGCCAGACCCAAAGCTGCGACTACCATGTCAATTAATTTGATCCCAATAAACGGGGAAATTAATCCTCCTACTCCGTAAACCAGCATGTTGCGGCGTATTATTGCGTTGGCGCCCAGAGGACGGTAGGTCACTCCCCGTAAAGCTAGGGGAACCAGGGCAATTATAATCAGGGCGTTGAATATAACCGCCGATAGGATGGCGCTTTGCGGCGTAGCCAGCCTCATGATATTAAGCACTCCCAGCTCCAAGTAGGTTGAAGCAAATATTGCCGGTATGATAGCAAAGTATTTGGCAATGTCGTTAGCAATGCTAAAAGTGGTCAGCGAACCCCTGGTCATCAACAATTGTTTGCCGGTTTCCACCACCTCAATCAGCTTGGTGGGGTTGCTGTCCAGGTCAACCATATTGCCCGCTTCTTTTGCCGCCTGGGTGCCGCTATTCATGGCCACACCCACATCAGCCTGGGCCAGGGCCGGCGCGTCGTTGGTCCCGTCACCGGCCATAGCCACCAGGTGCCCGTTGTCCTGGTACTCACGAATTAGCTTTAACTTCGCCTCCGGCGTTGCCTCGGCCAGGAAATCGTCAACACCGGCTTCAGCGGCGATTGCCGCCGCGGTAAGAGGGTTGTCTCCGGTGATCATCACTGTCTTGATGCCCATACGGCGCAACTGGGCAAATCGCTCTTTAATCCCGCCCTTGACCACGTCTTTTAAATAAATGACCCCCAGCGCCCGGGCTCCTTCGGCCACAACCAGCGGCGTGCCGCCCTTCCTGGCGACATCTTCCACCGCTGTCTTCACTTCGGGCGGGAGCATCCCGCTTTGATCACGCAAATATTTTTCAATGGCACTGGCTGCTCCCTTGCGTATTTCTCTCCCTTCCAGGTTGACACCGCTCATGCGATTCTGAGCACTGAAAGGCACAAAGATTGCTCCTAGACTGGACATGTCCCTTTGCCTCAAATTAAACTGTTCCTTGGCCAGGACCACAATGCTTCGCCCTTCAGGTGTTTCATCTGCCAGGGAGGCAAGTTGAGCCGCGTCGGCGAGCATTTCCCGGGATATGCCCGGGGCAGTAACAAATTCTGTGGCCATGCGGTTGCCCAGGGTAATGGTGCCCGTTTTATCAAGGAGCAGCACATCCACGTCACCTGCCGCCTCTACCGCCCTGCCGGACATGGCCAGCATGTTTCGCTTCAACATCCGGTCCATCCCAGCAATACCGATAGCGCTAAGCAGCCCCCCGATGGTGGTGGGGATCAGACAGACCAAAAGCGCTGCCAGCACAGGCAGGGAAACCAGAGCGCCTGAGTAGACAGCAAAAGGCTCCAGAGTAGCCACAGCCAGCAGGAATATGATTGTTAAGCCGACCAGTAAAATGGTCAAGGCAATTTCGTTGGGTGTTTTTTGACGTCTGGCTCCTTCCACCAGGTGAATCATCCGGTCAAGGAAAGTTTCCCCCGGATTAGCGGTGATACTGACCTTAATCCAGTCAGAAAGAACCCGTGTGCCGCCCGTAACTGAGCTGCGGTCCCCGCCTGACTCACGGATTACCGGCGCAGATTCACCGGTAATGGCGCTTTCATCTACCGAAGCAATTCCCTCTATTACTTCACCGTCACCCGGGATAAAATCCCCGGCCTGAACCAGCACCAGATCCCCTTTGCGTAATTGAGAGGCAGGGACTGTGTCCGTTTTGTCACCCACCAGTTTTTTCGCCCTGGTTTCACTGCGGGTACGGCGCAAGGCAGCCGCCTGGGCTTTCCCCCTCCCTTCGGCAAGAGCCTCGGCAAAGTTGGCAAAAAGGACGGTGATCCAGAGCCAGGCGGAGATCTGCAAGTTAAACCAGGTGGTGGCAGACTGACCGCCTGCTATGTCCCTGATAGTGAAAAAGGTGGTTAAGACTGCCGATATTTCAACCACGAACATTACCGGGTTAGTCCATAAAACCCTCGGGTCTAATTTATAAAAAGCGTCGATGACTGCACGGGAAAGCATGGAACGGTTAAAACTGTCATTGCTGTCCATTCTGAAAATCCTCCCTTAAAAGGCCTTGCCGGTCAGCATCAGCAGGTGCTCAACAATAGGTCCCAGAGCCAGAGCGGGGAAAAAGGTCAGCGCCCCCACGATAAGCACCGTGCCGACTAATAATATGGGAAAAATGAAGTTTGTGGTTTCAAATGTGCCGGGACCGGGGGCCACCGTTTTTTTGCCGGCCATGCTCCCGGCAACAGCCAGCACCGGCAGGATAACGCCAAAGCGCCCAACAAGCATGGCCAAAGCCATGGTAAGGTTATAAAAAAGAGTGTTGGCATTTATCCCCGCGAAGGCGCTGCCGTTATTAGCCGCCGCGGAGGAAAAAGCATAGAGCATTTCGCTAAGCCCATGCGGTCCTGAATTTAATATGGATGAAGTCCCTGCCCTGGTGACCGCCGCCAGGGCTGAGCCTACCAGAATGACAGCTGCTGGGATGAGCACCGCCAGAGTAGCCATCTTCGTTTCCCATGCTTCTATTTTCTTACCGAGGTACTCCGGCGTGCGGCCTACCATCAGGCCGACAATAAACACAGCCAGAATCACAAAGACCAGCATACCGTAGAGACCCGCTCCAACCCCCCCGAAAACCACCTCGCCAAGCATAATCATCAGCATGGGTACCAACCCGCCTAAAGGAGTCAGACTGTCGTGCATGGCGTTGACGGCGCCGCAGGAAGTAGCTGTGGTTATTGTTGCCCAAAGGGCGGAGTTGGCCACGCCAAACCGCACCTCTTTCCCTTCCATAACAGAAGGCCCGCTGACACCAAGGGCGCTGATCTGGGGGTTGCCGGCCACTTCGCTGGTATAGCAAACACCCAGCGACAGGATAAATAAGATGAGCATAGCCGTGAAAATAACCCTGCCCTGTTTGATGTTGCCAACCATATGCCCGTAGGTGAAGGTAAGCCCCACCGGAATGATCAGCATGGCCAGCATTTCGAGAAAGTTGGTCAATGGCGTGGGATTTTCAAAGGGGTGAGCAGCATTGGCGTTAAAAAACCCACCACCATTGGTGCCAAATTCTTTGATTATTTCCTGTGAAGCTACAGGCCCCAAAGCTATTGTCTGTTTGGCTCCCTCCAGGGTTTGCACATCAAGATAAGGGCTAAAGTTCTGGATGACACCCTGGGAGACCAGAACCAGAGATCCGATCAGGGAAACAGGCAGCAAAATC
>JBAZQW010000140.1:0-6206 GCA_041645005.1 Desulfotomaculaceae bacterium
GCGGTCTTGCTGGGCCTGGCGCTGGCCTGCCTGGTTTTTTTCAGAATATGAAACGTAGGCCCCGCGCAAGCGGGGCCTCGGCAAAAACTGTTATTCTTTCTTAATGCCCTGCCTGAGTCTGGTAGGTCTGCTGCGTCTGGGTCATTGTATGCTGTTGCATCATACGGGCAGGGTACCATCCTTTTTGATTCATATACTGGAACATTTCATAGGCCATCTCAACGCAAGACTTCGCTGCGGTAGAAAGAAAGTTGCGAAGCTGCGGGTCTGTGCATACAAAGGCCGCATTTGTGGATCTAACTGCGCCGCATTTATGGAAAACCATAGCGCCTGTGGCAATGGCACGGTCGTTTAGAGAAGTCGCATCTGGGCTGTTAACCGCCGGCGGCACATGCTGCATACCGTGTTCCGGACGTCCTTCCATGGTTATTCCGGCTGTCCGGGCTCCCATAGCCGGCCGGGGGATCCCGGTTATGTCGATGCCCTGGCTCTGTGATAGATTCACTTTGGCGTTGTATGAGTCAATCATGTGCCGCTGCTGGCGTTCGAGTATCCTGCGCAGTTCGGGGTCCTGACCATGATTTAGATACATGGCATAGTGTTCGATCATGCATACCGATTCATTTAAGACTTCATGCATTTCCATTAATTCCTGTGTGCCTAATCTCATTTATTCTACCCCCAGTTCGTATTCTAGATCCATGATATATTGTGTTATTGGATTTAAAAATTATACCAACCCCATAAAAAAAAGCGGCATTGCCGCTCTTATCCACCCTTATGCTTCCGCTCTCTTCTAATTAAGGCGTATACAAACGCTGTCGCCCCTGAAATGACCAGAACTTTGACTATAAAACTCAGTGTTTCAGCTTTAAACCTGGCTTTCTCCTCTTTTAGTTTAACTGCCGGATCTGATTTTAAATCAATATACGCTCCTTTTGTTTCAAACTGAACCAGTTGTTTTTCCAGCTTCGCCATCTTCTCTTCATGCTTGGCTATCCCGCCCATGAAGCTTATTACCTGAATGGCAAGAAAAGCAATAGCAAATAAAATTAAAAGCACACGCGAATTATTCACTAAAATTCCCCTTTTTATAGTAATTCCGGGCGAAGCTATTTTCTAAAATAGTCCTTAAACCTGTTTTTCTATCCAAATTATAAACTACAATCATACGTAAAACAATTTTTCTATGAGGGATCACTTCTAAAAAAATTTATCAATATTTTGGTTCATTTGTATCCATTTCCTAATTGCTCTTTTCCTCTATTTCCTGCCTGACTGATTCAGGTATCAGATCGCCGACCAGACCGGTGGCAAGGCATATATAGGTATCTGCAGCGCCGTAATAAACCAGGATTTCATCCCCGGCGTCCAGCACTTCCTTATCCTCCGCCGGCACCGCGCCGCAGGTAAAAACGACATTTGGCACCCAGCTCTCCCCCTCCCTGCCGATCTCATGCTCGGTTTCGGGAGAGAGGACCGGGTTTGGCGAACGGTAGAGCAGTCTTTCCGGATTGGCGAGGTCTGCCAGGATAACACCCAGGCGGTACACCCTGTTCCGGTCTACACCGTGGTAGATAAGCAGCCAGCCGTATTTGGTCTTGATGGGCTGGGAACCTGCGCCTATCTTTAAGGAGTCCCACATCTGTCCCGAACGCGGCCCCAGGATAATGGAGTGCTTTTCTTTGGGGGCCGGAAACTCTAGCTTATCCAGGTATGAAACCCATATACTGGGCTCTATCCGATGGTAGATCATATATTTCCCGCTAATTTTATCCGGAAACAGTATGGCGTCTTTATCCCATATATCCTGAAAGGCCAGGCCCTTTCTTTCCCATTTGTCAAACCTTTTGTTTAACAGGTCGTCCACCCCTATGGCGGCGGCCGAGATCTGCGCAATGTTACCGTCATAGGCAGTGTAAAGCATATAGATCCTGTTGTCAATTATGGTCACCCGCGGGTCTTCGACACCTTTTTTTTCCGTCTTGTCCTGTGGCACGAACACAGGCTCCGGCTGTCTCTCCAGCACGTTGTAGCCGTCCGTCACAGCCAGCCCGATCCGCGACACCTCGTCATCTCCGTACGCCCGGTAGAGAAGGTAGACCCTGTCTTTTACCCGGAAGGCCGCCGTGTTTAAGACGTACTTGCTTTCCCACGGGTGCTCTTTGATTGGACTTAGCAGAGGATTGCCCGCGTACCTGACCAGGGGCTTCGCCCGCGGGTAATTCTGAGATTCCTGCACAACTACATTCACATCATTTGGACTTATGCCCAGAAGGACTTCCAAAAGGTTTTCGCTGGCCCTGCCCTCACCGATGAGCTGGATCACCATCTTCATGATCTCGCGCTGGTCGTAGCCCAGCTCTTCATATACTTCCTCCAGGAATTCGTGGTTGAACCACTTCTCCTCGACGTGGCTGGAAAGCGGGGTGGGGACACCCTTGCCGCCCTTGTAACTGTAACTGGCCCAGCTCCAGGCCGAACACGGCATAAAAGTGCCGTCGGCCAGGACCTGGCTCAAGCCGTAGCCGTCGCACATAATTTTTATCAACCGGGCACTTTCGTTGTGACCGGCCTCCGCCAGTCTCTGTGACAGCGCCCGGAACTGGCTCACAAGCATACGGTGGTGGAAGTTCTCAAATATATTGTGCGCGGAAAAAGCAACATTTTCGTAACGCCCAACCAGGGAGTTGCGGATCTTACTGCCCAGGTTTTTCCTTTCTTTGGCGTAAATTCTCCAGAGGCTATCGTAGTTTTCAGCAATAATGATGTGCCTGGTCACAAAGAAGCAGAAGCGCAGCTTCGGGTAGTCCCCCCCCATACCTTTATGCATGGGCCTGACTACAATCCTGGAGGTGAGCTTATTGAGGTCAGAGATCTCCCCCAGCTTTACCGTACCGCCCAGTACCTTCTCGCCCAGTACGATCGGCTTGATCTCCACCTCGCCCATTCCGTCCGGCCTCAAATTGTCTAGCATCCACAGAAGCGCCGCCCTGTCCCCATACTTCCTGGTCTCAACCAGGTTGGCCAGGCTGACGGCGTCTCTGACGTCTAATCTTTTAATGAGTTCCCTCGGGGTTTTACATCCCGCCGGGATCATTACATTGAGCGGCGGGAACCGGAGCAGCATCTCCTTGAAAACCTCGTCTCTTATAGAATAAGTTTTGGGGGCGTGGAAAGGAAGGAAAAGTTTGTCTATGATCTGCCCGGTTCCTTCCTCATTGTACAGGTTCCCCGGCAGCAGCCATTCCATAGTTTTTTCCAGTTCCCTCATGAATTCTTGCATATACCGTATGATCGTTCCGGAATCGGCGCTTTCCGGCGCTCCCAGCCCGTCGTGAATAAAGCGGCTGAACGATTCCTGGTAGCGGGACTGGAGGCGGTTGAACATTTCTTCCGAAGACACAACCTTGCCGTTGCGCCCCTGTATTATTTTGGGCAGGACAATGGGTATGCCTGGCATGAATTCCAGGTAGTGGGCCGGGATGAGGGGTGGCTTCATCTCAAGGTCCTTTTGTTCCCACATCCGCACAAACTGCCCCCTCAACCTTAGAAAATCTTTTCTTTGTTCTTCTTTTGACGACTTTACCTCACTTGAGATGATGGACTCGATATCTTTTATGCCCTCCAGTTGTTCTTCCAGGGACTGGATGTATTCAATAAAGCTGATCGCTCTCCCGCTGAAGGCAAAAGTTAGCGCATTGAGGATGTCGTCGCTGGACACGCCGGTGACAAACCAGTACTTGAACAGCAGGCGGTATACAATCTCGACCCATGTTTTTCCTGTTATATTGAAATCTTTGTCCGCTACCGAATTTATGTCCCCGATGCCTTCGTAAAGGTAGTCGTGGTAGGTGGTATCATTAAGGTTCTTGTATTGATAGTAGCTGTAACTAAACTGGGTCAGTTCACGGGTAGAACTGGCCGCCTTACGATGCATGTCATAGATCTTGCTGCTGTAAATATCGGGCGTCTTGATGATGAACCTGTTGCCACTCCAGTGGTCTTCATCCCTCTTGATGCATTCAAACAGCGCCCTGGCTCTTTCCTTAAAAATATAATTCATTTTTTCAAGCGATATTTCTTCCAGCTTGGCGCCGAGTTCCACCTCGCAGATCTTTTTGTTCCAGCGTATGGCCCGGCTCACCAGCCAGGGGTCGATTCCGAACCCCCGCGTGAGGTCGGTCCAGAATTTTATATCGGTACAAAAGTCCTCCACAGTGTCGTGGGATATGGCATAAACGCCGCCCATAGACCCACTGAGGCTGTACCTATAAAACACCTCCAGCAGCGGGGCTATGAACAAGCTCCCCAAAAGGCCCTCAAAATAGTGCCGCTGGAAAAATGTCACCACGAAGTCATATTCTTCCCTGATGGGCTCTATGAGGCGCCTGATCCAGTCGGACTGCAGCCCTCTGTCTTTCTCCAGCACCGGGTCGGCTGCAAATATAACCGCGTCTGCCTCAAGTATATTGGCTATTTCTAAGATCGCCCTGATGCTGGACCCCCGCCCGTTGATCCCTTGCTTCATTAGGAATTCGAGATGAGGGACTTTCAAATCCAGAGGCCTGATGGATTCCAGCGCCTCTTCACCGATGGGATCCCCAACGCAGACTATTAGAGACTTACGCGGGTCCTGAAGGCCGGACAGTCCTTCGTCCAGCACCTTCAGCACTTCCGGCAGGATATCCTTCTCATTATAAAAAGGGATGCCGATAACCACATTTACTTCATTGAACACCTTTGCCTGCTCGACGGCATCTTTGATGCTTTCGTTGAAGAGCGCCTCTAAATCTTGTAACCGCTCAACGCTCATTAATAAAACCCCCGTTAAGTGATAATTAATTTATTCAATTGCCAAATACTTTTTTGATATTTCTAAGTTTGTCTTTCGCATAGCGTTCGCATGCTAACATCTTTCAAGCACGTTATTGCCTGGGTAAACACCAACACCGATTCTGCGCCGCTGTTAGCGTTGGCGCCAGTCTCGGTTAGACCGTCCAGAGGATAGTCATCCTTCAGGTTATACACCGGCACTCCCAGGCAGTTTTTGCCGAAAAACCAGCGGAAGGCCTTGTTCGCCAGGTCGCGGTAGTTTTTGTCCTGGGTCAGGCGCAGGGCTTCGCAGTAAGCTTCTACGAGGCAACCAATCTCGATGGGCTGCTGATCAAAGGAAGCCTTCTCCTCTCCGTTAACCAACCAGCCCTTGTTTCCCACTATGTCGAAGTAAGTACCATTGTACTGGATGTTGGTGAGGAATTTTAAAGTGACCAGTGCTGTAGCCAGATAAACTTCGTCTCTCAGGATGCTGTACGCCATCATCAAGGCGAAGGGCAGCTTGGCGTTAGCGTAGGTAACAGAGGGCTCAAACCAATCCCAGTCAGGTTTTTTGTTGTCATTGTAGAGTTTGACCAGGTAGTCCGCCCCTGCCCTGAGCAATTCACCCGCCTCCGGCGCCTCAGGAAATTTCTTCAGATAGTCGGATAATCCACAAATGCTATAGGCCATCGCTTTTGGATAGGTAGACAACGGTAGTCCCGTTTGCCTGCCGGCTATGGCCCGGTCGAATATTTCCTTTGCCAGAATGGTCACAGGCAGGTCCGTGCTCAAGGCGACGGCGCCACCCAGTCCCATCAGTACGCGGCCGAAGGTGTCATCACCACCGTCTTCGTCCAAAATCCGCCGATCGTAGCCTACAAAATTATGGAACCGCCCGTCCTCTTTCTGTACATAAAGGAGGAAGGACAGGTATTTTTTCGCCAATTGATAACACCCGGGCTCATTGTCAAAGCGGGCTACCTTCACAATAATCCCCAGCGCCCTCCCGACATCATCGGCGGAATAGCCGTGCTTCAGGTCGGGAATGCCGTACTTGGTGTGCTGAAAGATGCCGGTATCGTCAGTCAGGTTCTCAAACATCCTGTACAAATTGCGTCTTCTCAGATAATCCTGGCTGCTCTTGTAGACTACACTGATTTTCTGTAGTTTATTCAGCGAGAATTCTTTGTGAACTTCTTTGAACAAACCGTGGTAAAGTTCGGCTACCCTGGACCAGATCATCGAGCGCCCGTACTCGTAAGCGGCCCGGCGCGTCTTCTCCATGTCCTCCTTGTGGGATAAAATCCCGCTCAGGGTCCCGGCCAGCGCTTTCGGGTTATTGAAGGGCACCAGGTGACCACGGTCTTCGGCAAGCACTTCCTGGGCGT
>JBAZQW010000141.1:0-6197 GCA_041645005.1 Desulfotomaculaceae bacterium
CTGGTTTAAGGTTTTCCACTAACTGAACCGCTTCTTTTCCGTCTGAAGCTTCACCCACAACATCGATATCTTCCTCGAAATAAAGCAAGCGTTTAATATCCTCGCGCATATTGGCAATGTCATCAACAACGAGCACGCTGGTAATAACCTTCAATATAGTTCTCATTGCCCTGGCCGCTTACTCTGTCCACCAGAAAAGCGGCAAACCCGACTATTCTTATTTTCTTGACCTGTCCATTATCGATTGTAACCGGGTCATATACAGGTACGAGCAATATCCTTTGGCATCCGGGATCAAAGGAGCAAGGGCTGCATGGAGGACTATGGCTGCACAGACTCATGCGGTAGTCTATGGCCCTTTTAGTCGGGTTTGACATGTTGCCGGTTTCTGTATCAATTAAATCACCAACGGCCAGCTTGCCATCGTAGCCATATTTTAAATTATCCTCATAATTACTTGCGCCATTTCCGCAAAGGGATAAAGCCCCAAAAGTGCCAGGTCCCAGAGGGGAAGGCTCATCGCTGTTAGAACCCTGTTTTAATGTGTATCTGGTGTAAAAATTAAAAGCTTGGTTGGGTACGGACAAAGGAACCGCTCCATTGAAGGAAGTAAGACCTTCCACCCTGGCGGTTGCACGAGCGTTTACAGTTGCAGTGTCAAAACCAAGAATTCTGGCAAAAACAAAGTTTTTTTTTGAAATTTTTCATTCCTTTTGCCTCCGCTATTCCACCCTCATTGTAGTTGACGCGGTTAGAGGGAACGGGTTAGGTACTGCAACACCCAGCATCGGGGTAACAAGGCTGACCGAGTAATTAACCTGAACAGTTAAAGGGACACCCCTTGATCGAGAGCCGTAGCCGGGAGTTATATTGATCTGGGTGTCGGATAGGGACAAAGAGGTAGCTACACCCCGTACACTGGATTTTATGCCGCTGTCATCTAACCCTACTACCCCAGCCCGGGCGCCTTCCCTGGAGGCGTTGGTGATCACCAGATAAGAGTGAAATATCCTGCCAAACTCCATGGTTCCCATCAATAGAAGGATTAGTATGGGTAGTACCAGCGCAAGTTCCACTAACGCCTGACCCTTTTTGTTTTTTAATAAATTTCTAACAAGCTGCAAGAAAATCACCTCGCAAAATATGCGGCCACTGTGGCGCCGATGGCAATGGCGGCGCCGTAAGGAATAGTGATGTTGCTTTCCTTGGAATTCTCAGTCTTGTTTATAATTAACCCATAATGGAAAAAGAACGGTGAAAAAAGTTTTTTTAGTGTAAACAACATTTTTTTGTTTTTTAAAAGGTAAAATATTGCCATAACACCACCTGCAATAGCTCCCGATAGAAAAGCAGTAAAAATAAATACAGGTCCCTTCAGCGCTCCAATAACGCCTAGAAATTTGACATCGCCTGCTCCGATCCCGCCCATTAAGTAGGGGACCAGGAGCAGAGCCATCCCTATCAATAAACCTTTCAGGCTGAAATAGCCTCCGTTAAAGCCGGCAGTGTAGATGTGGTAGCAGAAGGCCAGAATTACAGCAGGGAAAAGCACTTTGTTATAAATTTTTCTTTCAGTGAGATCTGTAAATACGCAAACTAAAATTAAAATAATAAGAATGATATCAATAAACATATTTATGCCTCTTTTTTAAAGTTGGACCCCACTCAGGGGATGGTGAGCAGGGTCCAGTTTGTTTTTATTAATATTCCAGCACAGTATTATTCTGCTGCTCCGTTGAGTGCGTCCGTTACTTTTCCGGTTTATCGGTGCGGTGTCTATCCTATCATTCTGACAGGTTTAGCACATGATTCGAAGGTCTCATTTTAATACAGTCAGTGGTCTGCTTTTACTTTAGGACTTTATACCTATAAAAACTAAAAATCCCGCTGATTGCGGGATTTAACAGGCACCTATAAATCTACTATTTTGCTTTTGACCGCATGGATTGCGGCCTGTGTCCGGTCGCCCACCCCGAGTTTTTGAAAGATGCTGGTCAGGTGGTTTTTCACGGTCTTTTCACTTATGAATAATTTCTTGGCTATGGACCGGTTGTTTTCCCCGTTTGCCACCAGGCGCAGCACGTCAACTTCCCGTTTGGTCAAACCCTGGGTATTGGTATTGCGTGGTGAGAGGGAATAAAGGCGGTTAAATTCCGCAAATATCCTGGATGTCATTGAAGAAGGGATGAATGACTCGCCGTTGGCAACTCCCAGGATAGTTTGAATCAAAAGGCCGGGCCTTATATCCTTTAAAATATAACCGGACACCCCGGCTTTGATCAGTTCAAAAAGGTATTCTTCCTGATCGTGAATGGTCAGGGCGATAACTCCAATTTCAGGTCTCTCTCTTTTAATTGCCCTGGTTGCCTCTATCCCATTTGCCACAGGCATATTTATGTCCATAAGGATAATATCAGGGTTAAGTGAAAAGGCCAGTTGGATGGCCTGATCGCCGTTTTCAGCCTCTCCCACGACCACGATGTTTTCTTCTATTGATAAAATCTTGCGCAGTCCTTCCCGCATGAGGGCGTGGTCGTCGGCAATCAGTACCTTTACCTTCTTCAATTTATTCTCCCCCTTGTATAATACGCATATATTAATCCCCTAAAGGAATTGATAGATCAATTGAAGTGCCCTGGCCCGGGGCGGTGGCTATGTTGATATCACCGCTAAGAAGTTGGACCCTTTCTCTCATGCCGATAAGGCCGTAGCCCTCCCGATCCTTGTCCGACATAACTTGCTCAAGGTCAAATCCTATGCCGTCGTCCTTTACATGAACATTTATCTTTTTGCGGAGAAGTTCAATTTTAACAACCGTATTTTTGGCCCGGGCATGTTTGTGGACGTTGCTGACCAACTCCTGAACAATTCTAAAAAGAGCGACCTCCACGGAACTGTCGAGGCGCCTTTGCTGGCCGAAACATAGAAATTCAACCTGCAGGCCGTACTGTTCCTTATATTTGCTTAGATACCTTTTAATGGCGGGCGCCAGTCCAAGGTCGTCCAGCACCATTGGCCTCAGGTCAAAAATTATCTTGCGGACATCCATTAATGAAAGCCGTACCAGGTTTTGCAATGAGACCAGTTCACCGTGCACCTGCTCAGGACTCATGTCAAGAAGTTTTATACAATACTCTGCCCTCATGACTATATTGGCCATGGACTGAGCCGGACCATCGTGAATTTCCCGGGCTATCCGTTTGCGTTCTTCTTCCTGCGCTCTGATGATACTTAAAGCCATTTCCTGGGCCTGCTGGAGTTCATTAATCTTTGAGTTCAGGTCCCGCAGCCCGCTGCTAAGGAAGTTAAAGACGACGCCCATCTGGGAAACCAGTTTTTCTGCTCTTTGCGCTGTGTTTTTAAGCCGCCGCAGGCTCACCTCAAGATGGTCCCTCCGGTAGCGTAAGAGCTTCTCTCTTTCTTTCAGCTTGATCAGTTCCATCTGAAAGAGGTAAGCGGTTTCATAAGCTTCCTTAATATCTCTTTCGGTATATTGTCGAAAATCTTTACTAACTTCCACTAATCTTATCCGCGCCTTTTTTTCTTTCAGGGCAAGCTGATCAACTTTTTTGATGATCCCGTATACTTCATTTTTTACTTCAGCCAGTTCTTCCTCAACCCTGCTTTGTTCAGCTAGGGTGTTTTCAGCGATATCATAAATCTGGATTTTACTCCGGTCTATGGATTCCAGAGTATCTTTAATAATCCGGTCGAGGTCCTTAGCGTCAAACAAAAAATTCACCCGCTCAATTACTAATACGAAATCTTGGTCCTGTTTTTTGTACTTACAATAATAAATATCGTTATAAATTGCAAATTTTTAATACCTACATAATTTATGCCTTTTAAGCCAAACTATAACTGCGATAAATATAACAGGGGGTGTTATCCTTGCCAATAGTAGTAGATCAGGAACTTTGTATCAGCTGTGGCGCGTGTATTGATACTTGTCCGGAAATTTTTGACTGGAATGAGGATGATAAAGCACGCAATATAGTTGATGAAGTGCCGGCGGATATAGAAGAACAGGCTCATGAAGCGGCTGACAGTTGCCCAACCAATGCCATATCTTTAGACTGAAATGTTTGCCTCTGACGATCATAATTAATCACTGTCGCCCTGCACTTGAATTAAAATGGTACAGGGCTTTTTTTTATTTCAGTCTTTAAAATATTCTTAAACAGTAATAGAATAATGGGTAAAACCTGCCGTAATATCAAAGAGAGTGAAACCGGCGAATGCATTTTTGGTTATACCTGTGGTAATGATATTACCGCAAGGGATCTTCAGGAAAAGGACGGCCAGTGGACCAGGTCCAAATCCTTTGACACGTTTTTACCCCTCGGACCGTATATTGCAAAGGATCTCAATCCTGCGGACCTTGCCGTTTCAATGCGTTTAAACGGTGAAATCAAACAGAGTTCTTCCACCAGGAACTTGATCTTCGGTGTCAAGAAGTTGGTAAGTTTTATATCCGGCATTATGACCCTTTATCCAGGAGATGTGATCATGACGGGCACGCCAAGCGGTATCGGACCGGTTGTGGCGGGGGATAGAATCGAGGTGGAAATCGAAGGGATAGGTGTTCTAGCCAACGGGGTCAGAAGCTATTTGGGGCGGTTTTAGCTCTAATTCTTGAAAGAGGGGACATAATTAAAGATTATGACTATTAGACTCAAAATTTTGTTGAACAAGATTAGATATTATGCTAAAATTGAACTTGGTTGGAATTAACCAATCCTTTAATTGCATTGGGGGTTTGTTAATTCCAAAAAATATGTCTAAAAAAGGAGGCAGATAAATGAAACATTTGGGCCGCCATGTGTTGGCTGAGATTTGTGGATGTGATTTTAATATTCTCAATGACATCAAAAAGGTTGAGGAGATCATGGTTAACGCGGCGTTATCCGCGGGAGCCGAGGTGAGAGAATGTGTCTTCCATAAATTTAGCCCTCAAGGGGTTAGCGGGGTGGTAGTTATCTCGGAATCACATCTTGCTATCCATACCTGGCCGGAACTGGGTTATGCTGCTGTAGACGTATTCACCTGCGGTGAAAAAGTTGATCCCTGGGATGCATGCAATTACCTGACTGACCACTTCTGTGCAAAACACATGATAGCTAAAGAGCTAAAGCGAGGTATGATGCCGGAAAGTTACTTAAAGGAAGCGGTAAATATTTAGGGGGGATATTTATTAGTACCAACAGAATAGGAAATTAGTGAGCCCTGCGCTGTGCGAATGAGCAGGGCTCGCTAATTTCTTATAGCGAAAATCTTAAACCATCTTCAGCAGTTATGACTTTATTGCGGAAGGAAAATATCCGGTTTTACCGAATATAATATAGGTCAGGCAAAGGGGGTCTTATTATGTTAAGAAACATTTTAAAACCAATTGAAAAAGAACTTTTAAGTGTAAGCGATCTGATTGAGAAGCAGTTGATCATAAAATCTGGCAATATAAGATCCTTGGCCCACCTGGAATTTTCCAATCTGAATAAGACCATCAGGCCTGCCCTGGTGCTGCTGTCCGCCAGGTTTTACGGCCGCAACCCGGAAGAAGCTGTGGCGCTGGCCAGTGTTATGCAGTTTATTTATATGGCCTCAAAAGTTCAAAGTGCAATTTCTGAAAAGGATTCCGATCACATACGCGGCAATACCGACCCCAGGGATGGCTCGCAGTTTCCGGTACTGGTCGGTGATTACCTTTACGGCAAGTTTTTTTCTTTTCTCTGCAAGGATGGGAAAATCAGCTTTCTGGGCACTTTGTCTGAATTAGTCTGCACGATTCATGAAGGAAGCATTTTGAAAAAGAAAAATGAAGGACAAATACCGCACGAAGTTATACGCAAAGAGACGGCTGAACTATTTGCGGTTAGCTGTTTGCTGGGGGCGAGTTTGGCCGGAGCGTCAGAGCAGGAACAGGAAACCATGAGACGCTTCGGGTTGAATTTTGGCATGGCCTATGGTCTGCTGGAACAGGGTGACTCAGCTAACTACGTTTCATCCTACTTTAAAAAAGTACTGGCGCACCTTGCCAACATGCCCGACCGGGTTGAAAAGACAGTATTTGAACAAATAGTGCAGAGACTATCCGGCTCCGGACTTACAGTTCGCCGCATGGTTATCTGATCGGAGGTAGGAGGGAACTGGATGGCTTTTAAGGATTTACGATCCTTCATAGCAGATTTAGATAAGAG
>JBAZQW010000142.1:0-6173 GCA_041645005.1 Desulfotomaculaceae bacterium
ATTGATAAATCACCGGTTGTAAGGGGAGGATGGCTTATGCAGTGTGATCGGTGCAATCAGAGGCCGGCAACGGTGCATCTGACAGAGATCACCAACGGGCAAAAACAGGAAACCCACCTCTGCGAAGTATGCGCTAAAGAAATACAACTGCAGGGATTTGGGTTTTTACCACAGATGAATTTGCATAAATTTCTGGCCGGTCTTTTAAATTACGATTTTAATGAAAACAATTTCGGGCACCCGGAGGCTGGCGGCAAGACATGTGAAAAATGCGGAGTGGCCGAAGGGCAGTTTATCAAGAAAGGACTTCTGGGCTGTGGCGACTGCTACCCCTGTTTTGAAGAAAAGCTGCTGCCGCTATTGCGAAGAATTCACGGCAATACCCGCCATACGGGAAAAGTGCCGGAGCGCACCGGGGGTCATGCCAGACTGCTGAAGGAAATTGAAAAAATGAAAAGCCAGCTTGGGGATGCTGTCGGCCGGGAGGAATTTGAGCTTGCTGCAGAACTGCGCGACGCCATACGCCGGCTCGAAAAAAGCCTCGAAGAGGGAGGTGAGGTGTGATGTCGATCAAAGACAAGGTTGGCAGTGCCCGCAGCCTCTGGATGGATGCGGACGGACCTGACGCTGACATTGTTGTCAGCAGCCGGGTCAGGGTGGCTAGAAACCTTACCTGCATTCCCTTCCCTCACCTGCTGGATCTGGAAAAATCCAGGGAAGTAACCTTTAAAATAAAACAGTCCATTGAAAACACAGAAGCCCCGGAGTTGACAGGAAACCTGGAACTGAATGAATTGAGCGAATTAACACCACTGGAAAGGCAATTGCTGGTTGATAAACACTTAATCAGCCCTGATCTATTAAATGACTTTCAATCTAAAGCTGTGGCTATCCGGCAGGATGAGGCGGTTAGTATAATGGTAAATGAAGAGGACCACCTGCGCATACAGTGTCTTTTGTCCGGGCTGCAGCTAAAAGAAGCCTGGGAGATAGTAAACAATGTTGACGACTGGCTGGAGAAAACCCTGGACTATGCCTTTTCCGAAAAGCTTGGATTCCTTACCTCCTGTCCGACCAACGTGGGTAACGGGATGCGGGCTTCGGTGATGCTTCACCTCACAGGTTTGAAAATCATCAATCAAATAGGCGGGGTTTTTCGCGCCATAGGCAAGCTTGGCTTGACGGTACGAGGGCTTTACGGCGAGGGAACGGAAGCCGCGGGTGACCTTTTTCAAATATCCAACCAGATTACATTGGGGCAGTCTGAAGAGGAAATAGTAAACAACTTGACTTCCATAACCAGACAAATCCTGAACCAGGAAAGGGTAGCCCGTCAATCTTTATATAAAGACAAGCGCGAGTTCATTGAAGACAGGGTATACAGGGCCTACGGCATTTTAAAAAATGCGCGGATTTTGACACTGGAAGAGGCCATGCGTCTTTTTTCCGATCTGAGATTGGGGGTAGGATTAAAAATAATCTCAGGTATAAACGATAAACTTCTAAACGTTTTAATGGTAGAGGTCAGGCCGGCTTTTTTGATAAAAATGGCCGGGCGAGAGTTGTCAAGTTACCAGATGGATGTCTACCGTGCTGAACTGATAAGGAAAGAATTAGAAACTGAATTGGAATACAGAAGTCAGAATTAAGGAGTCAGAATAAAAAAGAATTCAGAATTCAGAAGACAGATTTAAAATTCAGGAAAAAATTTTAAAAATATAAATAGTTTTTGGGGTTTTCTATTCTGACTACTGACTACTGACTACTGACTACTGACTACTGACATTGGAGGTGCTAAATATGTTTGGTAAGTTTACTGAACGGGCGCAAAAAGTGTTGATGTTCGCCCGTGAGGAGGCTAAAATCACTAATTACCCTTACATCGGTACAGAACACCTGCTGCTCGGCCTGATCAGGGAAGGAGAGAGCGTTGCGGCTAAAATCCTTTCCGCAGTAGGTATGGACGCCGATAAAGTGCGGGAGGCCATAGCGCAAATGGTGGAATCAGGTAAAGAACAGGCGCCGGCGGAGCCCGCGCTTACGGCCAGGGCCAAGAAAGTGCTGGAACTCTCTTTGGATGAGGCCCGCCGGATGAGTCACAGCTACGTCGGGCCGGAACATCTGCTGCTGGGATTAATCCGGGAAGGTGAAGGTGTAGCGGCTCAAATATTAACTGCCTATGGCGCGGATTACCGCAAGGTGCGTACTATGGTTGCCCATCTGCAGGGAGGGCAGGCTCCCGCTAAAGGGCAGGCGCAAGGCCAGGCTAAAGGCGGCGGAACACAGACTTTAGACCAGTTCGGCCGGGATCTGACTGTTATGGCGAAAGAAGACAAACTCGATCCGGTGGTCGGCCGGGACAAAGAGATTGAAAGAGTGATTCAGGTATTAAGCAGGCGTACCAAAAACAACCCGGTACTGATCGGGGAGCCTGGTGTGGGGAAAACCGCTGTCGCCGAGGGGCTGGCCCAAAGGATTACCTCCGGCAATGTCCCCGAAATCCTGGCCAACAAACGCGTGGTAACCCTTGATATGGGGTCGCTGGTGGCCGGCACTAAATACCGGGGTGAGTTTGAAGAAAGACTGAAAAAGATCATTGAAGAGATCCGCCAGGCGGGCAATATTATCATGTTTATCGATGAACTTCACACACTGGTGGGAGCAGGCGCCGCGGAAGGCGCTATCGACGCCGCCAATATACTGAAGCCGGCCCTGGCCAGGGGAGAACTGCAGTGCATCGGCGCCACTACCCTGGATGAGTACCGTAAACATATTGAAAAGGATGCCGCCCTGGAGCGCCGTTTCCAACCCATCACGGTTATGGAGCCGACCGTTGAGGAAACCATCCAGATCTTAAAAGGTCTGAGGGATAAATATGAGGCGCACCACCGGGTGAGAATAACCGACACCGCCCTTGAGGCCGCTGCCAGACTGTCCAGCCGGTATATTACAGACCGGTTTTTGCCCGACAAGGCTATCGATTTGATGGACGAGGCAGGCTCCAGAATAAGGCTGCAAGCTTTTGTGCCGCCGCCCGAAATGAAAGAGCTGGAAAAGGAACTGGAAATATTACAGAAAGAAAAGGAGGCGGCTGTTAACGGGCAGGAATTTGAAAAGGCCGCCGAGTTAAGGGATCAGGAACAAAAGCTACGGGCTCAACTGGAGGAGCGCAGGGAGTCGTGGAAACAACGAAAAAGCAGCGCGGAGCTGGTTGTGGACGAGGAGGCTATCGCCCAGATAGTATCCAGTTGGACCAGCGTTCCGGTGAAGAAACTGGCGGAAGAGGAGACTGAAAGACTTCTGAGAATGGAGGATGTGCTCCACCAGAGAGTCGTCGGGCAGGACGAGGCTATCGGGGCTATATCCAGGGCTATACGCCGGGCCCGGGCCGGCTTGAAAAATCCCAAGCGCCCGATAGGTTCCTTTATCTTTTTGGGTCCTACAGGAGTCGGCAAGACTGAATTGGCCAGGGCACTGGCGGAGGTCTTGTTTGGCAGCGAGGACGCCATGGTCAGAATCGACATGTCGGAGTACATGGAAAAATTCGCTGTGTCACGCCTGGTAGGAGCGCCGCCCGGTTATGTCGGTTACGAAGAGGGCGGCCAGCTTACCGAGGCTGTGAGGCGCAGGCCATATACGGTAGTGCTGCTCGACGAGATTGAAAAAGCCCACCCCGATGTGTTTAACATCCTTCTGCAGGTGATGGAGGACGGCAGGCTGACAGACGCCAAAGGGCGTACAGTTGACTTTAGAAACACCGTGCTGATCATGACCTCAAATGTAGGCATACAGAATATTAAAAGAGATGCTACCCTGGGCTTCCACATGGGCGACCGGAAAGAGTCCGGCTATGAGGATATGAAAAAGAAAATTACCGAGGAACTGCGCCGGACCTTCCGCCCCGAGTTTTTGAACCGGGTCGATGAGACTATTGTGTTCCACGCGCTTAACGTCGAGCACATTAAGGAAATAGTAAGCCTGATGCTGAAAGAAGTAGCGGACAGGATGAGGGAAAACATGGTTGAAATCGAGGTTTCGGAACCGGTAAAGGACCTGCTGGTTAAGGAGGGCTTCGATGAAGATTATGGCGCCAGGCCGCTGAGACGGGCCATTTTACGCCTGGTGGAAGACCGCCTTTCAGAGGAGCTTTTAAGGGGGACTTTCCAGCCCGGCAGCAAGGTGCTTTTGGAACTTGACGAAACAGAAAATTCCATAAAGGTTGTAAATAGGCTAAAATAAGTCGTCAGTTTCAAGGGGACATTTCATCGGGGACATTCCTCTGTCGGAGGTGTGTCCCCTTGTACGATTTACTTGTGGTATGTCGTTTCAAATGTTATAATTTAGAAATAACCAAAAGTTGGAGACTTTTTGTCGATGCGTGCAAAATCCAAATTTCTTTGCCAGGAATGCGGTCAGCAGTCTACCCGCTGGTTGGGGCGCTGCCCGGGCTGCGGCGCTTGGAACAGCTTTGTTGAAGAACTGGTCGGCCCCCGGGCATCATCTGTTGATTGTGTAAGCGGCAGCGAAGTGCCCCGTTCCATAACAGAGGTGCCTGTGCTGGATGTGGAGCGCTTCCAGACAGGGCTCGGTGAGATGGACCGGGTCCTGGGAGGGGGCATTGTGCCGGGTTCCCTGATTTTAGTGGGGGGCGACCCCGGGATCGGCAAATCTACCCTGCTGCTGCAGGTTGCCCATCTGCTAAGCAGAAGGCTAAAAGTGCTTTATGTTTCAGGCGAAGAATCCTCCAGCCAGATCAGGATCAGGGCTGACCGCCTGGGTGCCCTGTCGCCCGGCCTGCTGCTGCTGCCGGAGACAGATATCGATGCGGTGGAGCGTCATTTGAGGGAATTGGCGCCCCCTGTGGCTATTATCGATTCCATTCAGACCATGTTTAAGAATGGGGTGGCTTCCGCACCGGGCAGTGTCGGTCAGGTGCGGGAATGCGCGGCGCAGTTGATGCGTTTGGCCAAAACCACCGGTATTTCAATTTTTCTGGTCGGGCATGTTACCAAGGAAGGATTGCTGGCGGGTCCCAGGGTGCTTGAGCATATGGTTGACACGGTGCTTTACCTTGAAGGTGAGCGGCACCAGTTCTTCCGGATTCTACGGGGCGTGAAAAATAGATTTGGTTCCACCAACGAGATAGGCATTTTTGAGATGAAGGTCAACGGTTTGGTAGAGGTAGCCAATCCCGCCGCTTTGTTTTTGATCCAGCGCCCCCATGGCGATGTGACAGGATCAGCCGTAGCGGCAGGACTGGAAGGCACCAGGCCACTCTTGCTGGAAATTCAGGCACTGGTTACCCCGACCGCTTACGGTATGCCCCGCAGAATGACCGCCGGGGTGGACCATAACAGGGTTGCCCTGATTGCAGCCGTGCTGGAGAAGCGCGTTGGCTTAAACCTCGGCAGCCATGATATTTATGTCAACGCGGTAGGTGGGGTGAAACTTGACGAACCTGCTGTGGATCTGGCCATAGCCTGTGCTCTGGCCTCCAGTTTCAGGGATGTTCCAGTTGATTCAGGGATGGCCCTGGCGGGCGAAATAGGGCTGACCGGCGAACTTCGCCCGGTGACCGGCGTGGAGAAGAGAGTAAAAGAGGCTTTCAAGCTTGGCTTCAGCAGATTTTTGTTATCTGCTCAAAACGCGGCCCATATAAAAGAGGAGAATGGTGTAGTTGCGGCTGATACACTGGCAGAGGCGCTGGAACTGGCTTTAAAGGTGTGAGGTGGGCTATTTGAAAGAAGAAAAGATGGAAGACAAGTTTATTAAAGTCCTGCGTACAGTTGCGCCTGGTACTCCGCTGCGGGAAGGGCTGGAAAACATCCTGAGGGGGAAAACCGGCGGGCTGATCGTCATTGGCGACACGACCGAGGTTATGGAAATAACAGAAGGCGGTTTTGTGATCAACGCCGACTTCACCCCGGCCAGGCTTTATGAGCTGGCCAAGATGGACGGGGCGATCATATTAAGTAAGGACACCAGAAAAATCCTGGCGGCCAACACGCAGCTGCTGCCTGATCAAAACATACCTTCGAGTGAAACAGGTATTCGCCACCGTACGGCGGAGCGGGTGGCCAAGCAGACCGATACGCTGGTCATATCTATATCTCAGCGCCGGGGAATTATCACAACCTATAAGGGGTTTTTTAAATATGCGCTAAAGGATCTGG
>JBAZQW010000144.1:0-6061 GCA_041645005.1 Desulfotomaculaceae bacterium
TGAACAGCACCACCAAGTCCAATGCTCGCACCGCAGAAGCCGCCCGGAGTTTCGGCTTGGGCAAAGCGCTGAAAGTTTCTTTCCGTGCCGGCTCTGTTATGGGTCTTTCTGTGGCGGGTCTCGGGCTGCTGGGTGTTTCGGTTTTATTCCTGATTTATAAAGACCCTGTGGTCATTAACAGCTTTGCTTTCGGCGCCAGCGCCATCGCGTTCTTCGCCAGGGTAGGCGGCGGTATCTACACCAAGGCCGCTGATGTGGGCGCTGATCTGGTTGGCAAGGTTGAAGCCGGCATCCCTGAAGATGACCCGCGCAACCCGGCCACCATCGCCGACAACGTGGGTGACAACGTGGGCGACACCGCCGGTATGGGCGCCGACCTGTTCGAGTCTTACGCGGCCACAACAATCGCCGCCATGATTATCGGCAACACGATTTTTGGAGTAAAAGGAGCGCTCTTCCCCCTGGTGGTTGGCGCTATCGGTATTATCGCTTCTATACTTGGAACCTTCTTTGTCCGCACCAGTGAGGGCGGTAACCCGCAGGCGGCCTTGAATGTGGGCCTGTGGTCCACCAACTTGATGACAGCCATAGGTGTCTATTTTCTGGCTAACTGGACTTTCGGCAACGAGGGATTGGGTATTTTCCTGGCCGTTGTTACCGGACTGGTCGTCAACGTGGCGATCGGCGCCCTGACCGAGTATTATACAGCCAACAACAAGCCGCCCTGCATGCGCATCGCCGAGGCTTCCAAGACCGGAGCGGCCACCAACATCATTCACGGCCTTTCGGTAGGCATGGAGTCTGTCTTCTTCCCGATGGTGGTTTTCGCCGCGGCCATTTACACCGCCTTCTGGGTAGCCGGCTGGATTCAGCCATCCCATGCTATTTACGGCATTGCCATGGCGGCGATGGGTATGCTTTCCACCGCCGGTATCGTGGTGGCCATGGACTCCTTTGGCCCTGTTGCTGACAACGCCGGCGGGATAGCCGAAATGGCCGATCTGCCGCCTGAAGTCCGTGTAATAACAGATAAGCTCGACGCGGTAGGCAACACCACCGCAGCTATTGCCAAAGGTTTTGCTATTGGTTCCGCCGCTCTGACCGCACTGGCGCTGTTTCAGGCCTTTTCCGATGAGATAGTGAGGAACCCCAAACTACAGCACCTGCTTACGAACGGGCAGTTGGTGATCAACCTGGCCGATCCCAAGGTATTGGTGGGACTCCTGATTGGCGCCTCGATTCCTTTCGTAATCGGTTCTTCTACTATGCGCGCCGTGGGTGACGCGGCTTACGGCATGGTGAACGAAGTGCGCCGCCAGTTCCGTGAAATCAAAGGGATTATGGAAGGAACAGCAAAACCGGATTACGCCCGCTGTGTTAACATCGCCACCGGAGCAGCTATCCAAAAAATGATCTTCCCGGGCATTGTGGCTGTTGGCATGCCCCTGATTGTGGGATTTGGCCTGGGAGCCCTCGCCTTGGCTGGTTACCTGACCGGGCTTACGGCAACAGGCGTTTTGATGGCCTTGTTCCTGTCCAACGCCGGGGGCGCCTGGGACAACGCCAAGAAGTGGATTGAGGCGGGGAACCTGGGCGGCAAAAAGATAGACGGACAACCAAATCCGGTGCACCAGGCGGCGGTTATCGGTGACACTGTCGGTGACCCCTGCAAGGATACTTCAGGGCCGGCAATGAACCCGCTGATCAAGGTTGCCGGTACAATTTCCCTGATTATCGGCTCGGTTCTTTTCCACTAAAATAAAAAACGCCGGGGCAACCCGGCAATTTTTTTTAGATTAGAAGTCCATGCTACTAATTCATTCGAACATCAATGAAAACTAAAGCGGAAGGATGTGACGACTTTGACCAAACCGCTTAAAGATGAGACCAATATTTGTTTTGGCTGCAGCCCGAATAACCCCATCGGGCTAAAGCTGGAGTTTGAGGACGACGGAAATGTCTGCCGGGCCTACTTTACAGCCAGGCCCGAGCATATGGGCTGGAATGACGTGGTACACGGCGGCCTGGTTGCCACCATGCTGGATGAAGCCATGGGCAAGTGGCTTTGGGAGCGGGGCTTTACCACCATGACCGCTGAAATGACCATACGTTACAGCAAGGCGGTTCCTGTAGGCCAAAGGCTGACTGTGGAAAGCAGCGGGGAGTCCCAAAAGGGACGGCTGCTCCAGATGAACGCTCAGATTATCCTGCCGGACGGTTCGGTAGCGGCGCGGGCCAAGGCTAAGTTTTTGAAAGTCACACCAGCCAGCTTACCAGAGAAAGGCGCGCAAGAATGAACAGAGACGAAGCCCTGGCGCTGCTTAAAAAAAATCTTACCAATAAGAACCTTTTTAACCACTCTCTCGCTGTTGAGGCGGTGATGCGCCGGTTAGCCAAACATTTTGGCCAGGACGTGGAGGTGTGGGGCCTGGCAGGGCTGCTGCATGACATTGATTATGACCGGACCAAGGATGACCCCATGCGGCACAGTATGGAAGGGGCGGCTATTCTGGCCGAGCACGGGCTTGCCGAAGATATCGTGTACGCAGTGAAGGTTCACAACTCCCGCCACGGGCTGCCCCGCCTGTCATTGATGGACAAGGCCCTTTTCGCCACCGACCCCTTGACCGGCCTGATTGTGGCCGGAGCGCTAATCCGCCCGGAGAAAAAATTGTCATCCATAGATGTGCAGTTTTTAATGAACCGCTTTCACGAAAAAAGTTTTGCCCGCGGCGCCAACAGGGAAACGATCAGTACCTGCTCCCAAACAGGACTTTCATTAGAAGAGTTTTTAGGGCTTGGGCTAGAGGCGATGCAGGGCATCGCCGAGGAGTTAAAACTGTAATCGGGAACATTCCGATCGGGGACATTCCTCAGCCCTAGAGGCAGTCTCCAAATAGAGGTGTGTCCCCATTCCTTATTGAGGTGTGTCCCCATTCCTATGTCTGGTGTCTTAAACTCCTTGACAAAAAAGCAGGCACTGCTATAATTAGAATTACAAATGAGATAACTGTCCTTAAATACCCTTATCCGCGTTTGGCTGGAAAAGGGGTTTATTTTTCAGGAGATAACCGTCATGGCTGTTAAAATAGTTACCGAAAACCGAAAGGCCAGGCATGAGTACTTCATCCTGGAGACTTATGAGGCCGGCCTGGTTTTAACCGGGACCGAGGTCAAGTCTTTGCGCGCCGGCAAGGCCAACCTGCAGGACGGCTACGCCCGCGTTGAAAACGCCGAGCTGATGCTGTATAATATGCATATAAGCCCCTACGAGCAGGGGAACCGGTTCAACCAAGAGCCCAAGCGCATCCGCAGAATGCTGATGCACAAGCAGGAGATCCTGCGGCTGCTGAGCAAGACCAGGGAAAAGGGCCTGGCCTTGATCCCGCTGAAGGTTTATTTCAAGGACGGCCTGGCCAAGGTCGAGCTGGCCCTGGCCAAAGGCAAGAAGCTCTACGACCGCAGGGATGACATCGCCGAAAGGGACGCAAGGAGGGAAATGGACCGGGCGGTTAAGGAAAGGCTGAAATTACAATAGAATATTTAACTGTCACGTAAACTCTTGGGCCTGATAACCCAATAATATATGGGGGCGTAATGGGTTCGACGGGGGAAGCGGTGGCAGGAGGAGCGAGCCGGGGTTTCCATCAGCCCGCAAAACGGTGGAAAAACTATAATTGCCAACAACGAATACGCTTTAGCAGCTTAATTGCTGTCTAACCTTCTACCCGCGCTGGGCCCGTGGCCCGGGCTAGGGGGTCACTTAAACGGGCTGGTTTAATCCCAATTCTCGGAGGGCTTAAACAAGATCTATCGAGATAGTTCCAAGGGAGCCTGGCTGTAGGCGCCCGCGGACCGAAACCTAAAGTGCAGCCTGCGCTCGGAGAAACTCCTGTAGTCGGTCTTCCGGACGGTGGGTTCGATTCCCCCCGCCTCCACCAAATTATAACTCAATAATTGATACAATGAGAAAGCCCGGTATTGTCGGGATTTCGAGCAATTTTGAGGTTGAATAAAGCATCGTTTAAGACGGTGCTTTTTATTTTCTGCACCCTTTCGTTAAAAGATGCACCCCCCTGCCGGCCCCAACCTACCTTTCGTTAGAAAGTATAGGAATCGTTAAAAAGTGTGAAACCGGCATTATTTCGGTAGATATGTTCCCCCAGACGCACCACGTGGAGACAGTAGTTTGCCTCGATAGAAAACAGAGCGTGAAGCCTTGAGAAATCAGGGCTTCATGCAATTTGGGGATGTGTTACCTTGGTTGGGAGGGTAAGTATGGGGGAACATGTTAATTTTTAAGAAGAATGTTTGATTCCCCCTGTCTTCACACAATTTTATCAACTGTCGTGATACAATGAAAACCATCTCAATTCAAGGTGGTTTCTTTGTTTTTACAGGAGAAAGGCTTGAGATAAGGGCTTCTTATGGGGTGACCTTTTTCCCTTGGAACATTTTATTTATCAATATATTTGACAAACTTATAAGTAAGACATTAAACATTTTGATACACTTGGATATTTTTGATCGGAGGTTAAATGATATTTTATATCCTAAGAGTGCATATAGTTTTGTGTAAACCAACGGCTCATAAAAATATATACTAATAAAATCATCAGGATAACTGCTTGAAAATAAATTGATTGTCCCAATACTATTGAAGAAAGAGTCTTCGTGAAAATAAATGGCTGCAACGCAAATATGACTAACTGTAATCAGACAATTGCCCTAACAATAATCAATGGAGTTTAGCGGTTAGCATTATGACGAGTACTGTCCATGAACGCCTTCACTTCCTCTATAGAATATGATTTATCATGCCTGCAGTGTATTACCATATGGCAGTTGGGGCATACGGGTCGTAGATCGTTTATTGGGTCAATTTCATGTTCACCATCATATTCGCTTATAGGATTAAGGTGGTGGACATGGATTTTCCCTGAGAATTCCTCCCCGTATATATCTCCCAGATCAATGCCACATACGTTGCAGACCGTACCGTGATATTCGATGCACTTCTGACGGCGGCGGGATTCCGTTCACATTCACGGCCTTAACAGCTCCCTCTTTTATCCCTGCGGAGGTGTCTACCTCGTCGAGGAAAACAGGGTCGGGCATATTATTTTGCGGTTTAGGGGCAGGAAGTGCTTCTTCGTTTTCAGACCTCCAGAGAATGGACAATGGATATTAAGTGGGGGCCTTACTTGGTTTGGCGACTTCACATATGTCTTCAAACTGGGGGAAATAAGCCAAAAAGTGCAAAAAGTGAACATTTTGGATTCTACAAAAATGGCTTGTTTCAATAATATTGACCGTACAATATCAGAAGATGATGCTGTTCATGTATATGGCGGCAGACAAAATCAGAAATAGAAGGGAGATTAACATATGAGGTTATGCATTGAAACTTGCCCACTTAATACGATAGGATTTACTGTTGATTCACTGCGCGGAGCTACCAAAACAGTAATGCACACTTTAGATTCTTGCGCTAAAAACGGTGAGAATTACTGTCTTTCATTCGCGCCGGTTGGGAATTCACCGGTAGAACCTTCAGTGATCATTGTTGGCAAGACGCCAGGATTAAAAACACTTAGAAAATTCATGGGACTATATCAATCAGGTTTGAACATGGAACTTTCTGCCTTTCAATCAGTATACTCAGAAATGAAGCCAGCTCTTTTTAATATGCTCAATACGAAAACAAGTTTTTTTAACCTCATGGAGATAGTCGCTCCAGACTATTGGAAAGGTAAAGATAAGTTATCCCAATGGAATGCATTGTTTGATGATTACAACAGCAGTCAGGCTTGTGGCATCCAGCTTACACAGAGCTGTGATTGTTGTATTCACACGTCCGACAGTAGCATTCTAACTTACTCAAATGTTTCAAGTGATATAACCTTTTGTACCCCGAATTAATATTTGCAGGACCACATAATAGACAACTATGCTCCCTTTTTATATGAAGAGTTTTTATTTTGAAGATTTTAATGCTTAGGTGGTGTGGTCAATGACGGATATCTTCTCAAAAGAAAAAAGATCTGAAGTAATGTCGAAA
>JBAZQW010000145.1:0-6028 GCA_041645005.1 Desulfotomaculaceae bacterium
AGAGTAAATGTTGTTAAATCCGATTATTAATATGTTTTTAAAAAATCTTGTTAATCGGTTTTAATCCTGTAAATCCTGTCAATTTGTTTTGTATCTGTTTTTCCTATTCTTCAGATCAACCACCACACTGTAAGGAACGGTCACCAAACCCAGTTGGCCGCCGGCTTTGTGCCCGGGTCCGTGGAAATCTGAGCCGCCTGTCGCCACCAGGCCGTGCTTCCTGGCCAACTCCTGATAATACAACGTTTGCTCAGCGGAATGAGCCGGGTGTCTGGCTTCCAGGCCGGCCAGACCCGCGTTTTTTAACTCCCCTACTAACTGCAGTGATTTGATCAGTCCGGGGTGAGCCAGAACTGGCACTCCACCGGCACAACTAATTAAACGCACAGCCTCCAGTGGATCCAGTTTACACCTGGGAACATAGGCCGGGCGGCCAGCGCCTATAAACCTGTCAAAGGCCACTGATACGCTAGGGACTACTCCCGCTTTAACTAATGCTTCAGCCAGATGGGGTCTACCCACCGAGCCCGATCCCGATATTAACATTACCTTGTCCATATCTATGGGAAAATTAAATTCCTTTAGTTTGTTGATCATTTTTTCCATGCGTTTGACCCTGTCTTCACGCAGTATTTTAAGTTTGGCGAGGAAATCCACATTATCCAATTCCACCAGCAGTCCCAGGATATGTATTTCTTCCCCCTGACGCTGTGAACCCAGCTCTATCCCGGCAATGATTTCAATACCGTTTTCGAGCCCTGCGCATCGTGCGGGTTCAATGCCTTCCAGAGTATCATGATCGGTGATTGCCAGCGCCTCTAAACCCTTTGATTTCGCCATGCTGACAATTTCAGCAGGACTAAACACTCCGTCAGAAGCGGTAGTGTGCACATGTAAATCAACTGACATAATTTACTCACCTTTCAAAAAATTTCGACACTTCTTATATTAAACCTGCCTTATTTCTTTTAAAGAATTTCCTTTTAATATTCCCCTGTTTAAACAATGAAACCTGTTTATTAGTATAAACAGGTTTACTTCTCATTTTATATAAATGAAATCTCTATCTTTACCGTGGCTCGACAATAATCTTTATTGCCGTCCTCTCTTCCCCGTCAATTATAATATCGGTAAAAGCCGGAATACAGATCAGGTCAACTCCGCTGGGCGCCACAAAACCTCTTGCAATAGCTACCGCTTTTACCGCTTGATTGATGGCACCCGCGCCAATAGCTTGCATTTCTGCGCAACCACGTTCCCGAAGTACACCTGCCAGGGCTCCAGCTACAGAATTTGGATTAGACTTTGCTGAAACTTTTAATACTTCCACAATAGAAACCTCCTCTATTACTCAGTATAGACCTTAACTCCTGAACTCCCTGTAGAAAAATATATTTCGCTAATGGTTAAAAAATTCCTTTTAAATAATATCAAATATTATCATAATATTTAAATATTCATACAATTCTATTCGCAATTTATGATGCGCTCTATTGACACAGCTTCACCAGTATCCTCATTAATTTCTATTACCGCCCCGTTAAATTGAAAAGGCCCCGTGGCAACCTCGAAGTGTTGTGGGATCTGGGTAATAAACTTATCAATAATTATTTCCTTCTTTACCCCTATCACAGAATCCATTGGTCCGGTCATGCCTAAATCGGTTATATAAGCTGTCCCTCCAGGTAAGATGCGTTCATCCGCGGTCTGCACGTGGGTGTGAGTGCCTACCACCGCGGATACCCGGCCATCCAGGTACCAGCCCATAGCTATTTTCTCGGAAGTAGCCTCCGCGTGAAAATCAACAATTACCACCCGTGCCTTCTCTTTAACTCTTGACACAATCTCGTCAGCCTTGCGGAAGGGACAGTCAATCGCAGGCATGAAGACCCGTCCGGCCAAATTAATTACCCCGACTTTTACATTGCCCGGGGTATCATAAATACCGGTACCAGAACCAGGAACGCCTGGCGGATAGTTGGCTGGCCTCACGATCCTGGTTTCCCGGCTTATATATTCATAGGCCTCTCTTTTATTCCAGACATGGTTGCCCATGGTCAGCACGTCTACCCCTGATAAAAATAGCTCCTGGGCAACCTCTTTGGTAATCCCTTTGCCGCCGGCGGCGTTCTCACCGTTAGCTATCACCAGATCCAGCTTGAATTCTCTTCTCAAACCGCTTAAATTAACCTTTACCGCCCGGCGGCCGGAACGCCCGACTATATCTCCGATTACAAGCAGGCGCAAGAGCTTACCTCCTGTTATTTGTTGAATACCAGCACCCTGCCTTCCTCGCGGAAGGCAAAAAGGGACTTGTTCTCAGTTGAACTTTTTATACTCTCAAGCATATGCTCTATCATTTCTTCCTGAGCGATCATTTCTTCCTCAATAAGACGTTCATTTTCCTCTGTTACGAGGTTGTTGTTGAGGTGTTGGTGGAACAGCTCAACTATTAAGGTTATTTCCTCCTGAGCCAGTGATCCCACATCTCTTTGGACCTCAATCAAGGTCAGGTTATCACATACCTGGTGGCTGATCGCCACTAATCTTGTCTCATTCCCTTCCAGGAGACTATATACTTCAATGCTGTCCATGACTTTTTCTTTTAAACAGCCCAGCTCATTATCTCCCAATACCTGTGAGTATATAAAGGTGAACTTTAGTAGCTGTTGCTCCGGATCAAAGTTGATCGTGGCTACTTCAGGGTAACGTACCAGGATAGAAATCAACAGTCCGACACTATCTGTAAGATCATCCCTGTTGCCTTTATAATGAACCCCCAATGCTGTCACCTTCCTTACAAACCTGCCTGAATAAATAGTGATTCTGTTTTCAATAGATTATTCCTGCTTTTTTAAACCACGCCTGTCTAAAAAATTCTTCCATAATAAAAAGAAAATGGACCCTGTACAAAAGGTCATTTCACAATCGGGTCGCTAATCTGGAGATGACGGGCAGCAAGACATATTGCAAATACTTCTGGATTGCAGGGGACACACCGTTGAGATGGGAAAAGGGACACCTCCTAAAGCGGAAAGGGGACACACCTCCTTCAGAGGAATGTCCCCGATGGAATGTCCCCGATGTCCCCGATTAATGTCCCTTTATTTTAAATCATGATATTTTTATTTTGCATATTCTACCACCCTGGTCTCACGAATAATCACTACCTTGATCTGACCGGGGTAGTCCAGTTCATTTTCGATTTTTTTGGTAATTTCCCGCACCAGGCGCACAGCAGCCAGGTCGTCAATTTTATCCGGTTTGACCATGATCCGGACTTCCCGTCCGGCCTGAATGGCGAATGATTTTTCAACACCCTCAAATGAGTTCGAGATATCTTCCAGTTTAGTAAGGCGTTTTATATATGACTCCAGCGTTTCCCGGCGGGCGCCAGGCCTGGCCGCAGAAACCGCATCAGCCGCCTGTACAAGGACAGCTATAATGGTCTTTGGCTCTTCATCTCCATGGTGGGCGGCAATTGCGTGTACCACGTCATGAGCCTCACGGTATTTTTTGGCCAGATCAACACCGATAGTTACGTGAGGGCCTTCCACCTCGTGGTCAACAGCCTTCCCAATATCATGCAGCAGCCCTGCTCTTTTCGACACCTGAATATCAGTGCCTAATTCCGCCGCCATTAATCCAGCCAGGTGAGATACTTCAATCGAGTGCTTCAAAACATTTTGTCCGTAACTGGTACGGAATTTAAGACGGCCCAGGAGAATAACCAACTCCGGGTGCAGCCCGTGCACTCCCGTCTCAAAGGTAGCCTGCTCACCTGCTTCCCTGATTTGATTGCTCACTTCTTTTTGAGCTTTTTCTACCATTTCTTCAATACGAGCAGGATGAATCCTACCGTCAACTATCAGCTTTTCCAGGGCAATCCTGGCCACTTCCCTGCGTATCGGATCAAAACCTGATAGGATTACAGCCTCGGGCGTATCGTCGATAATCAGATCTATCCCCGTTAGTGTCTCAAAAGCTCTTATGTTCCTGCCTTCACGACCGATTATACGGCCTTTCATTTCATCGCTGGGCAGTGGTATTACTGCTACAGTCGCCTCGGCAACATGATCGGCGGCGCATCGTTGAATAGCCATGGAAATTATCTCCCGGGCACGTTTTTCTCCTTCTTGTTTTGCTTTGTTTTCTATATCTTTAATCAACATTGCCGCTTCATGCTGGATCTCTTTCTCAATATCAGCAAGAAGAATATGCTTGGCATCCTCGGAAGTAAGACCTGATATCCGTTCTAACTCCACCAATTGACGGTTGTAGACTTGGGTAAGCTGAACCTTGGTGGCATCTATATCGGCTTCCTTCCGGCTTAAGGTTTCTTCCTTTTTTTCAATTGAATCGACTTTGCGATCCAGAGTTTCTTCCTTTTGGACCAGGCGCCGTTCCAGCCTTTGCAGTTCGGATCTGCGCTCCCGGTTCTCTCTTTCCATATCGTTGCGAAGTTTTAAAATTTCTTCCTTTGCTTCCAGAACAGCTTCCCTTTTTTTAGCTTCCGCCTCTTTGTTAGCCTCTTCGGTTATTTTTTTGGCTTCCGCCTCTGCCGATGCTATTTTAGCTTCGGCCAGGTTTTTTCTAAGGAAGTATCCCAGAGCTAAAGCCGCCAAAACGGCTACAATAAGAATAATAATAGTGCTTAAATCCATACAATTCACCTCCTTGTTCTTTAATATTTGAAAACTTTTTCATAACAAAAAAAACACCGAGTAATACTCGGTAGAAAACGAACTGATACCACTTATATAGTTGTCCAGATCAAGGTAAGAAAGATGTTCCTAAAAACGGGCACTATCTTAAAGTCCGACCGGCAAACCCGGCCAAACTCCTACCTCCCGAAACTATAGGATTTTATCTATAATAAAACCCGTACAAAGTAGTATCTAATTCTATTTTCTCCCAGAATTTATTGTACAGGGTTTTTTAAAAGCTGTCAAGCCAAACCCGCTTTATCACTAATGTTACGGCAAACCTGCCCTATAACATCATACGAAAATCCCCTGCGTTCAAGAAAACCTGCCAGGCCAATAAAAGAACAAATGCCGCCGCTTGATTCAGCTTTTTTTACTGCCAGTTTCATGGCAGCGGCGTATTCCGCCTCCTGGCCAATTTCATTGAGCGTTTCGTCAATGATCACAACTTCAACACCTTTTTCGAGCAACTCATGCTTTATTACCCGGAATCCTCTTTTAGCCAGCCGTCGCGCCACCCAGCTACTGGCATAGTCTCTATCATTAATGTAGCCGTAATTTACTAAAAGAGTTAAGACCTGACAAGTGATTTCTTTTGAAAAGCCTTTTTTCTCCAGGCGTTGTTCCAATTCATACCTTGTGCGCCGGCGGTAGGAAATCAGCCTGTAAGATAGATCCCTGGCACTCTCAAATTCGGTCTTCACTAGGATGCACCGTTTTCTCCTGATGTTTTTAATTCAGGTACATCATTTACCCCGCCTACATTCAGGGCCTGACGGACTTTTAGCTCTATATCCCTGGTTAGCTCAGGATGCTCCTTAAGATATTCCTTGACATTTTCCCTGCCCTGGCCCAGCCTGTCGTCACCGTAAGAATACCAGGCGCCGCTCTTAACAATAATGTTCATGTCGGCGGCGACATCCAGGATGCTGCCTTCCCTGGAAATACCTGTACCGTACATTATATCAAAATCGGCATGCTTAAAAGGAGGGGCCACCTTATTTTTCACAACTTTAACACGTGTGCGGCTGCCAGTGATATCCGTACCCTGTTTGATGTTCTCTTGTTTGCGCACATCAAGTCGAATAGAAGCGTAAAACTTAAGAGCGCGGCCGCCGGTGGTGGTTTCAGGCGAGCCGTACATAACACCAACTTTTTCACGGATCTGATTTATGAAAATAACGGTGGTCCTTGACTTGCTGATCGCTCCTGTGAGCTTGCGCAGGGCCTGAGACATAAGTCGTGCCTGGAGACCGACATGTGAGTCGCCCATCTCTCCTTCTATCTCGGCTCGCGGCACCAGGGCGGCAACGCTGTCAATT
>JBAZQW010000146.1:0-6012 GCA_041645005.1 Desulfotomaculaceae bacterium
GAGTATGGCGGCCCTTGCGGGAGGGTGTTTAGGATTTTTATTTTTTAACCGCCACCCGGCAAGAGTTTTCATGGGCGACACCGGTTCCCTGGCCCTGGGGGGAGGGCTGGGTGCGGCGGCGGTGATAACCAGAAGTGAACTTTTCCTTTTTATCATTGGCGGAATTTTTGTGCTGGAAACATTCTCTGTGATTATTCAGGTGATATCGTTTCAGACTACGGGCCGCAGGCTTTTCCGCATGGCGCCCCTGCATCACCATTTTGAGCTGGGAGGGTGGAGTGAGAACCGTGTTGTATACACCTTCTGGGCGGCTACCCTGGTTTTTGCGGCCATTGGCCTGGCAGGCTTCTACGGGATATATTAGTTTTTAAATTGACAGGATTAACAAGATTAACCGGATTTACAGGATTAGAGTTTAAAACTTATAAAACTAATAAATCTTAATTCTTATAATAAATTTAATCTTGAAATAAGGCTAATTTTAAAAATTTTATGTGTTTTTCCTGTAAATCTTGAAAAATCCTGTTAATCCTGTCTGGTTTGTTTTTAACTCTATTATGAAGGGCAGATGCATATTGGAACTTAAAGGCAAGAAAGTGCTGGTAATCGGGGCGGGTAAGAGTGGACTGGCTGTTTCCCGCTTTCTCGCTGCTAAAAAAGCCTCTGCGGTTCTGGCCGATGCCGGCAGCCCATCCTACCCGGGCGGCGAACTGGAACAGCTGAAGGCCTCGGGGGTGGAGATTCTTCTGGGCGGTTATCCGGTGGCCCGGCGCGGAACTTATGACCTGGTGGTGATGAGTCCCGGTGTTCCACTGACGATTGAACCTGTCAGCCAGGCGCAAAAATACGGCATTCCGGTTACCGGTGAGCTTGAACTGGCCTATCATTTCGCCAGGGCGCCATTTATAGCCATTACCGGGACGAACGGCAAGACCACCACCACCACCTTAATTGGCGAAATTTTCAAAAATACCGGAAGAGATACGCTGGTCGGGGGCAACATCGGCCTGCCCCTGGTGACGGAAGTTGAACGGTACGGCGCGGACAGCATGATTGTGGCCGAGGTTTCCAGCTTTCAGCTGGAAACTACCAGCGCTTTTAAACCAAAAGTCGCGGCTATCCTGAATATTACTCCTGACCATCTGGACAGGCACGGCAGCATGGAGAACTACACCGGGGCCAAGGCCAGGATATTTGCCAACCAGGATTCCGGTGATTTTACCGTTCTTAATTACGATGATCCAGTGACTGCCGCGCTGAGGGATAAAACCGGAGGAAAGGTGGTCTTCTTCAGCCGGCGCCGGGTATTGCCGGGCGGAGTTTTCGTTAGTGACGGGAAAATCATAGCGGAGATGGACCAAGGACCGGAAATAATTTGTGGGGTTGGGGAACTGGGTATCCCGGGCGCGCATAACCTTGAAAACGCCCTGGCGGCGGTGGCGGTGGTCAAAGCTATGAAAGTTGAAACCGCTGTTTTAGCCGGTATTTTAAGAACCTTTAAAGGGGTTTCCCACCGGCTTGAATTTGTCGCAGAGATTAACGGTGTCAGGTATGTTAACGATTCCAAGGGAACAAATCCCGATGCTTCGATCAAGGCGCTCGAAGCCTATGATGAACCTATAGTTTTAATTGCGGGCGGCAAGAACAAGGGCAGCGATTTTGGTGAGTTTGCCGAAAAGATTAAGGAAAAAGCCAGGGTTCTGGTGGTCCTCGGGCAGAGCGCCAACCTGATCGCCGATGCCGCAAAAACAAAAGGTTTTACCAGTATTCAGTTCGCCGATGATTTTGAGGAGGCGGTCATCCTGGCTCACCGGGCCGCCCGGCCCGGCGAGATTGTGCTTTTATCCCCGGCTTGCGCCAGTTGGGACATGTTTAAAAGCTACGAAGTGCGCGGGGATTTATTTAAAAAGACAGTGCTTGGCCTAAAAGAAATGGTGTGAGAATATATTTGATCATATATTTTAAAAATCCCTTGTAACAAATAGGGGGAACGGCAATGCCAATAAGAAAAAAATCTCCTGACTTTGTCCTTTTTTTAACTGTTATGAGCTTGCTCAGTCTCGGGGTAATTATGGTATTAAGCGCCAGTGAGTACAAAACCCTGATTGACTATAATGACAGCTTTTACTTCTTTAAGAGGCAGCTGATCTGGGCAGCCATGGGCATTGCCGCGATGCTGCTGGCTCTAAATTTCGACTACTGGCGCCTGAAGCGCTACATCGGGCCTGCTTTGATCATCGCTTTCGTCTTGTTGGCGCTTGTTTTAATTCCCGGTGTTGGCCGGGAGGTGAACGGCGCCAGGCGCTGGATTGGCGTCGGCCCGATACCTTTCGCTCCTGCTGAGCTGGTAAAACTTTGTATTATCATTTTCACCGCTTACGGGTTGGCCAGGGAAAAGGAAAGAGTGAAAGTTTTTACCAGGGGTGTCCTGCCATACCTGATCGTAATGTCTCTTGCGGCCGGGTTGATCTTGCTTCAGCCTGACCTGGGGACGGCAATGTCCCTGGCGGGAATAGTTTTTGTGATGATCTTCGCGGCCGGCGCCAGAATGTCCCACCTTGGCGTCCTGGGTCTAGCCGGGCTGGCGGCGATTGGCTTTGCCATCGTTATGAAGCCATACCGGATGCAGAGGTTTTTGGCTTTTCTAGATCCCTGGGCTGACCCGCAGGGTACCGGCTTTCATATTATCCAGGGGCTTTACGCTATTGGTTCAGGGGGGCTTTTCGGGCTGGGTCTGGGCCAGAGCAAGCAAAAATTCCTGTATCTTCCCGAGAGCCACACCGACTTTATTTTTGCCATAATCGGGGAAGAACTTGGCTTTATCGGAGCAGCTCTGGTAATCATGCTTTTCCTGCTGTTCATCTGGAGGGGAATAAAAATTGCGGTTACTTCACAGGATCCTTTCGCCAGCCTGCTGGCCACGGGGATTACAGCCTGGGTTGGGGTACAGGCTATTATCAACATAGGTGTTGTAACAGGGTCCCTGCCGGTGACCGGCATCCCCCTGCCGTTTATCAGTTCTGGCGGCACCTCATTGCTTTTTACCATGATCGCGGTGGGGATCCTGCTTAACATCTCACGATTTACCACTACCAGGTAAGAAGGATATTCAGCAGTCCGGTGGAATAGTGGTTACAGCAAGGAGTTGGATCAGTTGCGTTTTATAGTAGCGGGCGGCGGTACCGGCGGGCATATTTATCCGGCCCTGGCTATTATCAGGGGACTCAAAGACAGGTACGCCGAAGCTGAAATTCTATATATCGGAACAGCAAAGGGAATGGAGGCCGATATTGTTCCGAAAGAGGGAATTCCTTTTAAAGGTATTGACGCCACAGGTTTGCAGAGGAAACTGACGCCTCGCAACCTTTTGGCCATATGGCAGGCCGGCCGGGGGTTGTGCCAGGTGGGCGGGGTGATCCGGTCGCGGCGTCCTGATGTTGTGATTGGAACCGGCGGGTATGTCTGCGGGCCGGTAATCCTGGCGGCAGCCTTAAAGCGGATCCCCACTTTGATTCACGAGCAAAACGCACTGCCTGGTTTGACCAACCGGCTGCTTTCACGTTTTGCCACGAGGGTAGCCGTTACTTTTGCCGCTTCAGAAAAGTATTTTCCACGGCAAAAAAAGATCAGACTGACCGGCCTGCCCGTACGTCCGGAAGTTTTACAGGCGGAGAGACAGGTGGCTTTAAGCAATCTGGGTATCGGAAAAGGCCGTTTTGTTTTGCTTTCCTTTGGGGGAAGCCGGGGCGCGCGTACGATCAATAAAGCCATGGTGAAAGTAATCAAGCTGTTTGCGGATGATCCGCGCCTATACCTCATTCACGTAACCGGAACCGCTGGTTATGAGGAATTCCTGAGCGATTGCGCGGCCGCGGGTATAGATCCGGCTAAAGCTGAGAACCTTAGGGTCATGTCTTATGTCTATAACATGCAGGATGCTCTGGCGGTTGCCGATCTGGTTATCAGCAGGTCCGGCGCTGCTACGCTGGCTGAGCTGACCGCCCTGGGAATTCCCTCCATTTTAGTTCCCTATCCGTACGCTTCAGAAAACCACCAGGAGTATAACGCCCGGGCACTGGAGAAAGAGGGTGCCGCGCAAGTGGTGCTGGACAACCAGCTAGACGGGGATCTGCTGGGTAATATGGTTGCGGAACTGCTTGTTGCCCGTGACAGATTGTCGGCTATGGCCCTGGCCAGTAAAAAAATGGGCAGAAAGCGAGCTCTTGAAGATATAATAGACTGTGTGGACGAATTGCTCAAGAACTCTGACAGGTAGTGGGACAGGCTCGTCATTAGAGGATGTAACACCATTTGTGAGGTATGCATAGTATATTCTATGATTTAAGCAATAAAGCACAATAAGTTCTACCTGAGCGTTTGATAAGTCCAATAACAGTAAATAATAGACTAATTTTTCCTGAGATCTGATATCATCGCCGATAATACCAGGATTTTCATATAAAGTCATTTCTTATATTCGGCACGGAAGGAGATATGATCAGTGCAGAGTACGCAGCATGTTCACTTTATTGGAATTGGCGGCTCAGGGATGAACGGCATTGCCTTGATCATGCTGGGGTTGGGTTACCGGGTCACCGGATCGGACCTGAAACCCTCGGCTACGACTGAAAGACTGGAAGCTCTTGGGGTTGCCTGCTATACCGGGCATAATGGGGAGAACCTGGGGAACGCCGATCTGGTGGTAGCCTCGACGGCCATCCCTCCAGACAACGCGGAACTGGTTGAAGCCAAAAAGAGAGGCCTGTCTGTTGTACACCGGAGTGAGATGCTGGCCTGGTTGATGCGCAGGCAAAAAGGAATAGCCATAGCCGGAGCGCACGGTAAAACCACAACTACTTCCATGGCGGCCCTGATGCTTGAAAAAAATAAACTTGAGCCCACTATTGTTATCGGAGGTGAATTGACAGATATAGGTGGGAATGCCAAGTTAGGCAAGGGAGAGTATATAGTAGCGGAAGCTGATGAGAGCGATGGTTCTTTCCTGAAACTGGACCCTTTTATTGAAGTTATAACCAACATCGAAGATGATCACCTCGATTATTACAAGTGCGAGGAAAACATAGCAGCCGCTTTTCGTGAATTTATGGCTAAAGTCCCCGACAGCGGACTGGCGGTAGTATGCCTTGACGACCCCGGGATAAGAAAGCAGATGGAAGGATACGAACGCCCCTGTCAGACTTACGCTCTTGATAATCCCCAGGCGGATTATACCATGAAAAACATCCGGCTCAACGGGCAGTTGACTTCAGGTGACGTTTATTACCAGGGCCTTTATTTAGGCGCCCTGGAACTCTCCGTGCCGGGCAGGCATAACCTCTCCAACGCGCTGGCCGTAGTGGCGGTAGGCAGGTTTATCGGCCTGGCCATGGAAGATATAACCACCGCTCTGAAAAGCTTTACTGGAGCGGGGCGAAGATTCCAGCTGACAGGTGAAGTTAACGGCATCAAAGTTATTGACGATTACGCCCATCACCCCACGGAAATCAAAGCTACCCTGAGAGCCGCGGTTCAAGTGAAAACAGGAAGAGTTGTGGGCGTTTTCCAACCCCACCGCTATACCAGGACTTCTATACTTGGCGAGCGCTTCGGTGAGGCCTTCAAAGATGCCGATGTGGTTATTATCAGCGAAATTTACAGCGCCGGTGAATCTCCAATAGAGGGGGTTTCCGCCAGGACAATAATCTCAGCCATTGAAAAACATGATGGTCGTGAGGCGATTTACCTGCCAACCAGACAGGAAATCGTAGATTATCTTGCCCGGACAGCCCGACCCGGTGATATGATTTTAACCATGGGAGCCGGTGATATCTGGAATGCGGGTGTTGAGTTGGTTGACCGGCTAAAGGAGCGTCAAAACATTGGTTGATTCGGCCATTTACCATGAATTGCTGGTAATGATGCCCGGACGGGTGAGAGCCGGCGAGTTGATGAAAAAATATACCAGTTGGCGCATCGGCGGTCCTTCAGAGATTTTTGTTGAACCATCCGGGC
>JBAZQW010000147.1:0-5900 GCA_041645005.1 Desulfotomaculaceae bacterium
TCACCGAACCATCCAGGACCATGTGCACCACGTAGCTTATCTTCAATGCCAGGGTGCCGCTGATGATTATGTGGCCCGGCCTGATGGCATAATTTTTCACTACGGCCTGGTGATCTATGGATAATATGTCTTCCCGGCTGATCTTCGAGCTAAAATTGATAAAAGAGGTTAGCTCTACCTCATTGGTAAATAATTTAGCTGGTTTAAAGATATGTTTTTGATCTAAATCTGACGACACTACGGCAAAAAGTTTTAGTAACGCCTCTATCCTCAGATCGCCGTTATCCATAAGTGAAGGTTCAATTTTCTCCACCCGCTGGTAAACCTCGACTTCAGAAACAGGCATGGTTACCCCGATTGAACTTGACCATTCGATGTCCTTTTCAATTATATCCATGGAAGGATTCTGCTCGGCCATTCAAAAGCCTCCCTGCTTTTTGTAATCTTTGTTTTAGTTTTGCCCAAAAAATAAAAATTACCGCGAAAAATTAAAAAGACGCCCGGTAAACAGGCGCCTTGCTTTCTTTTTTACTGTATCGCCCCTGGGTTGTAGGGAAATTGAGTCTGGTTATTGACAAACTGCTGGTAAGTTTGCTGCAATTTCTGGGGTTGTTCCGGCTCCAGCTGGTACCAGCCTTTTCTAAACATAATATTGAACATATCCCTCGTTTGGGTGTGGGTTTCAACAAGTATGGACATAACATCATTGTGCAGTGTCCGGTGGCTGGCCTCGGTGGCAAAAGTATTGTAATTTTCAGTGATGTGCTTTAAGCTGGATAGCGCATCGTTGACAATATCCCTGTCATTAAATTGTGGACCCTTTACCTGCGACAGCTGGCCTGACTGGAGATTTTGAACCTTTCCTTGCTGCATCATTTTCTCTCACCTCTCTATCGGTTGGCCGTATTGGCTTGATTAGTATGATTGAGCAACCTCAGGTAGTGGCTCAGGTGCATATGTCCGTTCCTGTCAAGAGCCATCTGGATTTCCGGGTCTGTGGCTTCCCGGGCAAAATGGAAACATTTCTTCATAGCGGTGAGCTCCCAGGACAGCGCATCCTCAAGGTAAAGGTGGTCTTTGGTGGAAATTACCCTGGGCGGTTCCGGCATTATTTGCTGCTGTTGAAACTGGTTTTGTTGAAACTGGCCTTGTTGAAACATCGTGTTCATTTGCATTTATATCACCCCGTTCCTTTTTTTAATATTCTTTGTCAGAAGTTTGATTTTATTCCTCAATCACATAGATGGTCCTCGTGTCAATGATTCCCACGCTGCTTGCCGATCATTTAAGGAGAGAGGCGGAAAGATTCGTACAGACTATGGAGAGAAGGTTGGCCGAATTGGCCCAGGTAAATTAAACGCTTTTAGCCGGGGAACAGGCTGTCCCTCGTGTCGTCCGGAACAATTGTTATCCGGTTTGGGAAGTCATATTTTATTTCCAATATATTATGATTTTCTTAAATCATGAGATTTACTAAATAGAAAAGAACCTGCCGTAATTTCCTGACAGGTTCTTTTAATAAAGTATTTTACTCTTCTTTCAGAGATTTCAGGATTAGCCTCCAATCGCAGTGCTGTTCGATATTTTCCACCGCTATGTTGATTCCTGTGAAGTCACCGGGCCGGATACGCCTGGATACCTCTGAGATTTTTTCGATGGTTGTATAGGTGTCGTAGTGCACCAGAATAAGCGGAACCCCTTTTTCAGCGGCACGGGCAATAACCTTTACATCCGGGTAAAGCCCGCCGGTTAAAATCAGGGCCGAAGTACTCGTCTCCAGGGTGGCCAGGGCCATGTCCGCCCGGTCGCCGCCCATGATCACCGCTTTGTTTGCTGAACGGCGCATATATTTTAAAGCGCTTTCCATGGTCATGGCGCCAACGATCACTTCTTCCACCAGGCGGCCTAAATTTTCTTCTCCAGCCAGCAGTTCGCCTCCCAGCACCTCGTAGTACTCGGAAACCGTGGGTGAGGCGATTTCAGGCCGCATCGGAATGATCCCGAGCGTCGCGCAGCCCATTTTCTCCAACACCGGCTTAAAGACCCCTTCTGTTTTGGCCAGCACCTGCCGCGGCACGTTGTTGAAGATATGGCCGATTAACTTGAGTCCCCTGGCTGCGCAGTTGCTGTTAAAAAAGATAGCCTGATCCACACTCAGGTCGTTTTCAACCTTGACTACGTTTAGAATGTGAGCGTCGAGCAGGGGGGCCAAGCTGACCACGTCCAGACCGAAGGTTGCTCCCACGTGAGGGAAAGTGGCCGCGTCAATTATGACCACATCAGCTTCTCCGGATATCGCCTGGAACGACTCTTTTATACTCGCCAGAGCCAGTTCCTGGTTTTTCAGACCGGACAAGTAGGATGTGCCCGCCGTAAAGGGGGCGATCATTTTGACGTCCGCCTTCATGTCAAGTATTTCATGCATCAACAGGGCGTCGCTGTCTTCATTACCCTGCAACCTGGGCCGGCTTCCCACCGGCTTGAAATAAGTGACGTTAATCCCTTCCCTTTTCAGTTTTAAGGCGATTCCCAGGGCGATGGCTGTTTTGCCGCACCCGGCCACACCCGTGACATAAAGATTTTTCATATTTTCACCTCATGATAATGTAATTTTAACATCAAGGGCAGCTACCCCTTTTTCATAAGCAAACACCGGGTTGATGTCTATCTCGGTAATTTCCGGGAAATCTCTGGCCAATATCGCCACCCGCCGGATAACCTCGCTGACGGCGGCAATGTCGACCGGCCTTTCACCACGATAGCCTTTTAAAAGCATGTAGGCTTTGGTTTCCGAGATCATTTCGGCTATATCAGCGCTGGTCAGGCCGTTGGCCAGCCTGAAAGAAACGTCTTTGATCAGGTTGACGAAGATGCCCCCGAGCCCAAAGCCGATCAAAGGGCCGAACTGGACATCCCTGGTCATGCCCACAATCAGTTCTATCCCTTTGGGCACCATCTTCTGAATCTCTATCCCGTACGGTACAACGTTGGGCAGGTACCGGTGCACGGTTTCCATGATGTTCACGTAGGCGTTTTTAACTTCTTCGGGAGTCTGCAGTCCTGCCATAACACCACCTATGTCAGTTTTGTGCAGGATTTTTGGCGAAGCTATTTTAAGAACGACCGGGTAGCCTATTTTTTCAGCTATTTCCGCCGCCTCGTCAGGGCTCTGGGATAAAGCCGTGGGCGCAACCGCTATGCCGTAAGCCTCTACGACGTCCGACGCTTCGTTGCCCAAAAGGGCCAGGCGGTTGTCCCTGCTTACGTCATAAAACACCGCCTTGACGGTTTTTTGATCTGGTTTGAAATCATCTGCTTTTTCCCTGGCGTCCGCCTGCTCTCTCATCTTCCTGTACGCCGACATGCCGGCGATAGCGGCAATGGCAGTCTCGGGCATGGAAAAGCAGGGGATGCCATTGTCTGTGAGCAGTTTTGTGCCTTCCGCCAGCGCCTGGCCGCCCATATACGCGGCAATCACAGTTTTCTCAGGATAAGCCCTGCTGAATTCGATTAAAGCCTGTGCTGTTTCAACCGGTTCGGTAACCGCCACCGGGCATAACAATACCGCTACGCTGTCAACATTTTCATCTTTGAAAACTTTTTCCAGGGCAAATCTAAAACGGTCCGCCTTGGCGTCTCCCAGCACGTCCACCGGGTTGTAGATGCCTGCCTCAGCGGGTAAGTAGGAGCGCAGTTCTTCGATGGTTTCCTTGGTAAAGCGGGCTATTTGCAGACCGTTCAATTCAGCTCTATCTGTGGCGATAATGCCAGGCCCGCCTGAATTCGTCACCACCGCCACCCGGTCCCCTTTAGGAACGGGCTGATTGGCAAAGGCTATGGCCAGATCAAGTAGTTCGGACATACTCGACACCCGCAACACACCGCACTTTTTAAAAGCTGTATCGTAAGCCAGGTTGCTGCCCGCCAGCGCCCCTGTATGGGATGATGCCGCCATCGCCCCGGACTGGCTTGTCCCGGACTTTAAAATAACCACCGGTTTCTTTTTGGTGACCTCCGGCACTATTTTTAAGAACTCGGGACCGTTGGAAACGTCTTCTATATAGCAGAGGATCACTTTTGTGTTGGGATCGTCCGCCGCTTCAGCGATAAAGTCCACTTCACTGAGGTCAGCCTTGTTGCCCAGGCTTAATATTTTGCTGTAGCCTATACCGGCTGTTTGGCTCCAGTCCAGGATAGAAGCCAGGATCGCCCCGCTCTGGGAGATAAAAGCTATCTCTCCTTTGGGAGGAAAGCCTTTTAAGAAAGTGGCGTTGATCGGGGTATGGGTGTCAATGAACCCGACGCAGTTGGGTCCGAGCATGCGCATGTTGTACTGCCTGCAGATCGATAGAAACTCCTTTTCAAGCTCCGCGCCTTCACGCCCTATCTCCTTGAAACCGGCTGTGATAACAACCAGGTTTTTAACTCCTTTTTGGCCGCAGGCCAAGGCTACATCCAGCGCTTTGCGGGCGGGGATGGCGAAAATCGCTGTTTCTATGTCCTCAGGTATTTCAGCAAGGGTGGCAAAACAGGGAAGTCCCAAGACTTCTTTTTCCCTGGAGTTGACCGGGTAAATCCTGCCTTTATAACCACTTTCGATCAGGTTTTTTACCAGAGCATTGCCTATTTTCCCTGGTGTGTTGGAAGCCCCAATAACCGCCAGGGACCTGGGGTTGGTAAAACTGCTTGTTTCGCCCAAAAAGTTTCACCTCTCGTATCCGATATTCTAAACTTCCACACAACTCATTTTTTACTCCACTTTCGTCTAGCCGGCCTGGCAGAAACATTACTGGCTATAACCTGTCAAAACAGTTTACTAGTCAGCTAACTAAATACAAGGAAGGGAGGATGATGGCAAATCCGGTCTGTTTTTATTTTTAGGATATATTGTATACTGTATGTACTTCGGATTTTTAACTTGGAATCCTGCATCTTAACTATTATTTACTTTGATATTCATTATAATTATAAAGGAATTTACTAATACGGGTAGAAGTTTTTTCAAAAACTCCTGGGAGGAGCTTTATGTTCCCATTTCGCACAGTATCCGTAACACCAAAGCTGCCGGAAACTATCGGCAGACTGAGGGAGTTGGCCTATGACTTCTGGTTCAGCTGGAATATGGCCGGTATTGAATTCTTCAGATCAATTAACCAGGACCTCTGGCGGGAAGTCCAGCATAATCCGGTCAAGTTTCTAATGCACGTCCAGGAAAAGGACTTGACCATGGCTTCCCAGGATGAGGATTATTTAATCCTTTATAAGAGGGTTATTGATTTATACGACCGCTATATAGCGCAGGAAACCTGGTTTTCGCAAAAATACCCGGAACACAGTAAAGATATTATCGCTTATTTTTCCGCCGAGTTTGGGCTGCACGAGTCACACCCCATTTATTCCGGGGGTCTGGGCCTATTGGCGGGAGATCACTGCAAATCAGCAAGCGATCTGGGCCTTCCTTTCATAGGCGTCGGCCTGTTATATAAACAGGGATATTTTCATCAGAGAATCAACAGCGAAGGCCGGCAGGAGGCGGAATATTCCCACCTGAATTTTTACGAGCTGCCGATTACACCGGTCAACAACCCCGACGGCAGCCAAATGGAGGTCACCGTGGAACTGCAGGGGCGTACGGTGTTTATCCAGGTCTGGAAAGTAAAAGTGGGTAGGATTGTTGTTTACTTGCTGGATACGGATACTCCCAAAAACTCCGGTCCGGATCGCCATCTTACCGGGCAGCTTTATGGTGGAGACAGGGCCTACAGGCTGTCACAGGAGATTGTGCTGGGCGTGGGAGGGGTTAGAGCCCTGCGCGCCATGGGCATAAATCCAGGCGCCTGGCATATTAACGAGGGGCACGCCGCCTTTTTAATCATCGAGCGCATCCGTGAGCTGATGCG
>JBAZQW010000148.1:0-5899 GCA_041645005.1 Desulfotomaculaceae bacterium
TTTAAAGGAGTGGTAAAAAAAAGTGCAATTTAAAATGTTAAAGAAATTACTGCCCATGTCCTTTACCCTGAATACCGCTCAAAAACCCATGCATGCGGGGGAAATATATCATCTTTGGGAATCCCTGACCGCCTCTCATCAGCTGACAGATTCCCTGGAAACCTTTCAAATGAATACCGATGACAAGGAAATGCACAAGTTTATAAAGGGTTTCGTCAGCAACATAAGAAACCAGCGCCTTCCCAAACTGGAAGGCCTCCTCAAAGATGCCGGGTTTACTGTCCCTCCAAGGTCAGCTTCCAAGACTCTCCAGGGTAAGCCGGGGGTTGGCTCTGAAGTCATACTATCCGATGAGGAAATCATCAAAATTATGTTTAACCTGTCCAACGCTTTGTTAAATCTTGACGGGCGGGCTATAGCTACTGTCACAACAGATGATTCTATCAGGGATTTATTTATTGAACTTGTTACGCAGGATATGAAACAGCACGATACTATCATAGCTTTCGGCAAGAGCAGGCAGTCCTTTCTAAGGCCCCCTGTGTCATTGGCCGGGCCAAATGCGCCCACCATAGGTGACGCTTACTGGCTATGGGCTGAAATGGAGTTTTATAGAAGTTCAAGTATCATCCTGTTGGAGTCATATTTAAGCAACACCAATGACAAAGAGCTTAAAAAACTCCTGGAACATGGTCTTTATAAAATCGCCTATACCCAGTTAAATAAGCTTGAACAAACTTTAAAAACCGCCGGATTCACAGTGCCGCCCCGGCCGGTATCCAGGATGCAGCAGCGGCCTGCCGGGCTGATCGGCCAAATAGTTTTATCCGACAGCGAGGTTATTGGTGTCATCATAACGGCCAGCCAGTATCTTTTAAACCAGCATATCAGGGCTTACGGCGCTACCTTTAAAGATGAATACAGGGCAATTTTCAAAGGGTTCATATTTGAAGAAATAGATAATATTAAAAGGCTTATCAGTATGGGGAAAACCAGAAATCTCATGCTCACCCCTCCTCAAGTCACATCTAAGAGGGGTTAGCCTCCCCAATGGTACAATTCTTGTTCGATCGCTGGGCCTAATTAAAAATCATTGTCTAATATAAACCACCTTGTCCGTGTAGAGGTGGTTTATATAATGGTAATAAATGTTGTTCATAGACAATGGCTACACCATCTATTATGACGCAAGCTCCAGCGCAAACAGCTGGCTTGACGGAAAGACCTACACCTTGACCGATGGGGGTAAGCTGACCCCGCCTACCAAAAATATTTCCAGCACTCCACCAACCGGAAATGCTCGACTTTTTATTTTCAAAATAGCTTTACTGCACTACAAATAGTTGACATATTGTAAACAACAAAATAAAATGTTTATTATTAACCAAACATATTAACGAGGTGTTTATGAATGGATATTTCTAACTTGTTTTGGAATGCTTCACTGGATGAACTCAAGAACGGCTATATCGAAGAAGGGGATAATTATATCTGCCTGCTCTGTGGCAAAAAAATTGAGAAGGGGATTGTCTACCCCGGGGACGGTATTCTCTATGAAGCCGGAAGGTATATGCGTGTTCATATTGAGAAGGTCCATGAATCGGTGTTTGAGCACCTGATCCATCTGGATAAACGGCTCACAGGTCTTACCGACCATCAGAGCAGCCTCCTGCAGCTTTTTTACCAGGGAAAAAGTGATGGGGAAGTTCAAAAGGAAATGGGTATCGGCAGTGCTTCTACCATCCGGAATCACCGTTTTGTATTAAAAGAGAAAGAACGTCAGGCCAAAGTGTTTCTGGCGCTGATGGATCTCTTAAAGGATAAGAATAAGCGCTCGCCAGGCTATTTGCCTCCACATAAAACGGCCAGGATGATCGATGACCGCTACAATATTACGCAGGAAGAAAGCGAGCAGATTATAAAGAAATACTTTCCTGAAGGTATGGATAGCCCACTTAAGACTTTAGATATGAAAGAAAAAAGCAAACTGGTTGTTCTGAGAGAAATAGCCAAGAGATTCGAAGTAAAAAGGTTTTATAACGAGAAGGAAGTTAATGAAATACTAAAAACCGCCTGTGATGATTTTGCCACTTTGCGCAGGTATTTGATCGAGTATGGATTTTTAGAAAGAAAATCTGATGGCAGCCAGTATTGGCTTATAGAGAATTCGCATGAGATGGGGGAAGAAGATATGGATCGTAAAAAAGAATTGAAGCAGCAGTATAAGGAAATGAAAACTGAGGGCGGGGTCTACCAGATCAGAAACACGATAAATCAAAAAGTGCTTGTGGTTGCGACTCCCAATTTAAAAACCATGAACGGAAGACAAGTTGGACTGAGAAAGTGGGGAAGACATAAAAACAGCCAGCTTCAAGAGGAATGTAATCAATTTGGTGCGGAAGCCTTCGTATTTGAAGTACTCGAGGTTTTAAAGGAAAAGGAAGAGGGTTATTTTGACAAGCAGGAGGAGTTAAAAAAGCTCGAGGCCAAGTGGCTGGAAAAGCTTCAGCCATTTGGAGAGCGTGGCTATAATCATTTAAATAAAGGAAAGGAAATTAGGCAATGAAAATTGTAGCGATTAACGGAAGTCCTAAAGGCAAAGCCAGTAATACTAATATAATGGTTAGCGCCTTCCTAAAAGGGGCGCAAGAAGCAGGTGCACAAACTGTTAACATTTTTTTAGCGGAAAAAGAGATTAAACACTCTGAATACATGATATAGGCTCGGTAGATGATGCCGAGCCTTTTTATGTGCGACAGGTAGTCGTACCTGTCCCAATAATATTTTAAGTAGCGAATCCATATTGACAAAGTGTTTGATTTTACCGGGTTAAGTGTGGTATATAAACATTAGTTTACTCATTATTAATTAGTTATTTTATTAGTTTAATAGAAGGAAAGTGAAAAATGGCAGTTAGTATAAAAAGGGTGGGCGACCCGACCTGGCAGCGGTGGCTTTAGAACAGTCTTTAAAAATCGATCCCGTCCAGATGGAATCTCTTTATTCCCTTGGCAAGATACTTCATGAGGCGGGCGAAGACGAGGCAGCTGTGCGGTACCTGCGCCAGGCGCTGATTAATGCTCATCTAAGGGAGATTTGTCACCTTGAAGGCTGGTACCTGTGGTACCCGGTGGGATTACTGGCGAAAGAGAGGTTAGTTATGTGGATATTGTTGTTAACCTGGATGAAATAATTCAGGGAATGGAATCCCAATCTGCCGAAATGAGATCGTTTTTGAACCTGAAAACCGGAGAAGTGGTATTGATCACTGATGAAGAGTTCATGGCGGCAGAAGGTGATGAACCGCTTGAGAAATATCCTGACTGGCAGCGGGAGAGTATAGTGATAGCCCGGGAGGTATTGGAGGAAGACCATTACATTTCCTTGCCAACACAATATGATATTCATGAGTATAGCATTATGGAGAAATAATTTAGCATGGGAGAGCAGGTTTTATTGACTAAGAACAAAAAGGTTACTCAATGGGCAGAAGCAAAAAAGAAATGTCGTCTTAACGTGGAAACGGTAAGAATGGCGAAAGAGATGGGGCTGAACCCCAGAAGTCTTATAAAGAACATTCCGGGCAAGACACAGCTGTGGAAGGCGCCAGTACACGAGTGGATCAGGGAGATGTACCAGGAGCGCCAGGAAAAAGCCAAAATAAAAAAGGCTTTAACAAAAGAGGCCCGGGATACTACTGAAGGTCAGTAGCGGATGTGTCAATTATTCTGTGTAGCCGGGCAATGTCGCTAACTCTAGCGGGTTGGAGTCCCATCGGCATAAATAGTGTGAGAAAGTAAATAATGAGAAGGATTTTGTTGAAAATAAAAACTAGAACCGCTATAAGTACTTTGGGTATAATATTACTGAGGTGAAAAAAATGAATTTAGAAATAATCAAACAAAAAGCGGTACCTGTTTTAAAACGTCATGGTGTCGTTAAAGCTTCAGTATTTGGCTCGTATGCTAGAGGAGTTCAAACAGATAAGAGCGATATTGATTTTATAATTGACTATGCGCCTGGCATAAAAAAGACCCTTTTTGACCTGGTAGATTTAAAAGAGGAGTTAGAAATAACGCTAAATAAAAACATAGATTTGATAACCGGAAGCACAAAGTTGTCTTCTTATATTAAAGACATGATTATGCGAGAAAAGCAGGTGATAATTTGAAAAAAGAGCTTGCTTTTTTTGAAGACATTTTGAAAAGCATGGAGCTTATTGAGAGATATTTAGAAAATAAGTCTGAAGAAGATTTTATGTATTCACAACAAGTTCAAGACGCTGTTGTAAGGCGACTTGAGATAATAGGAGAAGCAGCTAAAAGGATTACAAATGAAACAAAAGAAAAGTATCCACAGATCCCTTGGAGGCAGATAACGGGAATGAGAGATATTATTGCACATGAATATGATGGCATAGACTATGGAATTGTATGGAATACCTGTGAAGTCGACCTGCCTGAACTCAAAGAGAAGCTATTATCTATTTTTAATAAAATTAAGGGATAAGACCTATAGCATCAGAACGACATGATGGACCTGCCCGTCGTCGTACAATTCAATGTAAGGACCCTCCTTTACATCCTGCTCCGTAAGCGCAACCTCCTGCCCATCAATTTGCATGGCGGTCGCTCCGCTGGACTTGCGCGACGGATTTTTCACAGTAATAAGGTAGCGTGCGCTGCCAAAACGGTAGCTGACGGAAAACTCCGGCCATTCGCACGGAATGCACGGGCTAATGTAAAGCCGTTTTCCACGGCGGCGAAGGCCAAGGATCCACTCAACTCCTGCCTGATACATCCATCCCGCGGCGCCGGTGTACCACGTCCAGCCGGCGCGTCCTTTGTGAGGATCCACAGTGTAGACGTCCGCCGCCATGACGTAGGGTTCGCCGCCATACTGCCGCACTTCATTCGGCGTGCGGGTGTGATTCAGAGGATTTAACATTTGAAATAATTCATAAGCCTTATCTCCGTTGCCAAGCCGGCACCAGGCGATAATGTTCCAGATGACACCATGGGTATACTGGGCTCCGTTTTCCCGGATGCCGGGCGGATAGCCCTGAATGTAGCCGGGACTCGGATCCGTACGGTCAAAGGGCGGCGTCAAAAGACGCGCGACGGAAAAATCCCGGTCCACAAGTTCGCGGTCGAATGACTGCATCGCCTGCAGCGCCTTCTCTTGTGGCGCTGCTCCGGAGATGACCGACCAGGACTGGGCGATGGCATCGATACGGCATTCCTCATTGTATATCGAACCCAGCCAAAGGCCTTCGTCGGTGAAGGCCCGCCGGTACCACTGCCCATCCCAGGCGTGCTCTTCAAGTGAGGTTGCCAGTTTTTCGCGTACATCCCGGTAACGTCCCGCCCGCTCAACATCGCCGCGCTCCCGGCACAAATCGGTGAACCGGTTCAGCACTTCACAGAGGAACCAGCCGAGCCACACGCTTTCACCGCGGCCTTTAGCGCCGACGCGGCTCATGCTGTCGTTCCAGTCGCCGATTCCGATCAGCGGCAGCCCGTGTTCCCCAAAGCGCTGCAGCGCCCTTTCGATGGCACGCAGGCAGTGCTCGAAAACAGTGCCGCTCCGGGTAGAGACTTGGGTCGGCTCGTACCGTTCATGTTCGCCATCTCGCAAAGGTTCACTATGAAGAAACGGCGCCACCTCGTCCAGGATACTGTCTTTCCCCGTATGATCAATATACCGTCCGACGGTATACGGCAGCCACAGAAAATCGTCGGAGACAAGCGTGCGGATGCCGCGCTGCGTCTCTTCATGCCACCAATGCTGCACGTCACCCTCCTCATATTGATGCGCGGCGTGCAGCAAAATTTGCGCCCGTGTAAGGTCGGGACGGGAGTGGAGGAGCGCCAGAGCGTCCTGTAATTGATCGCGAAAA
>JBAZQW010000149.1:0-5860 GCA_041645005.1 Desulfotomaculaceae bacterium
CCTTACAGTAAGATATATTACTATAACCTGAATACCGAGTCAACCACTAAAAATATACGTTTTTTCCCAGATCTCTTGGGGGTGGTTCCTCTGCACGCTATTAAAAACCATGGTCTATCCTGAAAATAACGTTCTGGGCTGCCTTTAAAAATGTTAACCTACATCGCTGATTTTCATCCTCTGCTGGTACCGCAACAGCGTCATGTTTATCTATTTGTAAAGATCCTCCATGAGTATCGTTTGGGTACGCCTGCTGCCCACTCCGATAAGAGCAATGGGAGCGCCGGACACCTCGCTGATCCGCTCCAGGAAACTCCTGGCCTGCGCTGGGAGGTCCGCCAGTTTCCTGGCGCCGGATATATTTTCGCTCCAGCCTGGGAATTCCTCATAAACCGGCACGCACTCTTTTAAAACTTTAAGGCTGGCCGGAAATTCCGTTACAATTTCTCCCCGGTAGTTGTAACCGGTGCAAATTTTCAGTTTTTCCAGGCCGCTTAAAACATCCAGCTTGGTAATGGCCAGGTAATCCAGACCGTTGATCCTGACCGCATAGCGTGCCACCACCCCGTCAAACCAGCCGCAACGGCGCGGACGCCCGGTAGTGGTACCAACCTCGCCGCCCTGCTTCCGTATGAAGGCTCCTGTATCATCATTCAGCTCAGTTGGGAAAGGGCCTTCTCCCACCCTGGTGGTATAGGCCTTGGCCACGCCGATTACCCGGTCGATCCTGGTCGGTCCGATGCCAGCGCCAAGGCAGGCCGCGCCTGCGGTGGGGTGCGATGAAGTCACAAAAGGATAGGTGCCGTGGTCGAGATCTAAAAGCGTGCCCTGGGCACCCTCAAAAAGAACATTTTTACCCTGTTTGATCATATCATTAACAACCACAGACGTGTCGCAAACGTATTTCCTGAGGGCTTCGCCATAAGCACTGAAAGAATCAAGTATATTTTGGTAATCAAGTGGATCGCTGCCGTAAACTTCGGTTAAAAGATGATTTTTAGTTTCCATATTCCTTTCCAGCAGGAGGGGAAACTCTTCCTTTTCCAGGAGGTCAATTATCCGTATGCCTACCCGCGCTGATTTATCAGTATAAGCTGGCCCGATCCCGCGGCAGGTGGTACCTATTTTATTGCTGCCCTTGCTGTCTTCTTCTACCTGGTCGAGCTTCTGGTGGTAGGGAAATATCACATGGGCACGCTGGCTAATTCTCAAATTGGCGGTGCTGATACCCCGCTTTTCCAGGGAATCAAGTTCATTAAGCAGAGCTGCCGGGTCAATTACCACCCCGCTGCCTATAACACACATTTTATCGGGATAAAGTATGCCCGAGGGAATCAGGTGCAGCTTGAATTCGCGGTCGTCAACAACAACCGTGTGGCCGGCATTATTACCGCCCATGTACCGAACAACCATATCAGCCTTTTCGGCCAAAAAGTCGGTAACCTTCCCTTTCCCTTCGTCTCCCCACTGAGCGCCAATTACTACTACTGTGGACATCCGGATAACCCCCTAAATCCTTTTTACAATTTCCCTGGCCGCCAGCACACCGGCTGCGGAGGCCTGGGCCAGACCCCTTGTCACGCCGGCCCCGTCCCCGGCAGCGAACAAATTTTTGATCTGAGTTTCCAGCGCTTTTGACAACGCCAGGCGGGATGAATAGAATTTAACCTCGACGCCATAGAGCAGGGTATACCTTGTATATACTCCGGGCGCCAGATTATTAAGCGCTTTTAGCATTTCCACAATTCCCATCAGGTGGCGGTAAGGGAAAACCAGGCTTAAATCTCCCGGTGTTGCTTCACGCAGGGTGGGAACAGTCAGGCACTTGGCCAGCTTTTCCCTGGTGGAGCGGTGCCCGGAGACCAGATCTCCCAGGCTCTGCACAATAACTCCTCCGCCAAGCAGGTTGGCCAGGCTGGCAATGTACCTACCATAGGCGATCGGCTCCTTAAACGGCTCGGTAAAAGTTTTACTCACCAGCACGGCAAAGTTAGTGTTTTCGGTCTTATTGTAAGCGTGGCTGTGCCCGTTAACAGTAACCAGCCCGTCGCTATTTTCCAGAACCACCTCTCCATTGGGGTTCATACAGAAAGTTCGAACTTTATCGTTAAAAGTTTTTGCATAATAAATTAACTTAGCTTCATAAAAAATCCGGGTCAGGGGATCCATTACCGCCGCCGGCAACTCAACCCGCACCCCAATGTCAACCGGGTTAATAGAAGTGCTTAAACCAAGCCTTTTGGCTTCATGGGTGAGCCAGTCCGAGCCCTCCCTGCCGGGAGCAAGCACTACAATTTTGGCGTTGACAACCTGCCCATCCCTGGTGACCACGCCCCGGACTATTTTGTCTTTTACCAGGACTTCTTCCACCTGGCAGGAAGTGCGCACCTCCACACCCCTTGCAACCAAGTATTCCTGCATCCTCTGCAGAACTTCCTTGCAGCGGCCGGTACCCATATGCCTGATCTTAACAGGGATCAGCTTTAATTCCGATAGCACTGCCCGCCGCTGTATTTCCTGAATCTCTTCTTCGTGTTCCAGTCCAAAAACATGCTCCGGAGCGCCAAACTTGACGTAAGTCCGGTCAATATACCCGATTAAGTCAGACAATCCTTTTTCCCCGGTATATTGCTCCAGGCTGCCGCCTATATCGGTGGACAGGGTCAGCTTCCCGTCGCTGAAGGCCCCGGCCCCGCCCCAGCCGCAGATGGTGGAACAGGGAGAACAGTTGACGCAGGGACCGCCCCGCTCCCGGGCAACGCAGGCACGCTTTTCAATATCCCGCCCTTTTTCCAAAATAAGTATTCTCAAGTTACTGCTGGCCTCAACCAGTTCCAGGGCGGTAAAGATACCGGCCGGCCCCGAGCCTACAATGATCACATCGTAATGCTTGCTCACAACATCCCTCCTGCCGTCCCTTTAGCACAGGCCGGCAACTTTCCCGCCGGCATAAAAATAACCCAAACAACAAACCTGCATCAGCTGCACTAGTCGCCATTTGAGCATCATCAATCCGCCTTAAAGGGTATAGTTGTCGGAAATTCCATACCGGGCAGCAAAGGTATTTTAGCAAACCACGCTATTAATGTCAAGAAAATATACAGAAAACAACCATTTGAGAGAACCCTTGTATGGTAAATTAGAATATTATGTATTGTATTCCATGTTCTTCTCAAGGTGGAAAAACTTCGTGTATTCCTTCCAGAATCCCAGCTCAACCATACCAGTCGGGCCGTTGCGGTGCTTGGACACAATTATTTCCGCGATCCCCTTTTTTTCTGAATCCTTATTATAGTATTCATCACGGTAAATAAACATGATCAGATCTGCGTCCTGCTCCAGCGATCCCGATTCCCGCAGGTCGGACATAATTGGCCGTTTTTTATCCCTCTGTTCAACCGCGCGGCTGAGCTGGGCTAAAGCCAGCACCGGCACGTTCAGTTCTTTGGCCAGCCCCTTTAAAGAGCGTGAAATCTCGGATATCTCCTGCTGCCTGTTCTCAGCCCGCTTGCTCCCCTGCATAAGCTGGAGGTAATCAATCACAATCAACCCCAGTCCTTTTTCAGCCTGGAGCTGTCTGGCCTTGGCCCGCACCTGGCGTACGGTTATGCCGGGAGTATCGTCGATAAAAATAGGTATATTAGCCAGCCTGTTTTTCGTTTCGTGCAACTTCTGCCAGTCTTCTTCCTTTAAATCACCGGTGCGGAGGCGGTGCTGGTCCACCTTGGCCTCGGCGCAGAGAATACGCTGCACTAACTGCTCCTTGGACATTTCCAGGCTGTATACGGCCACCGGGATATCGTGTTTCTGGGCGGCACTGTAACCTATGCACAGACCCAGGGCGGTTTTGCCCATACCGGGGCGGCCGGCCAGGATAATCAGGTCGCTGGGCTGCAGGCCGCTGCAGAGCCGGTCCAGGTCGCTGAAAGAAGTAGAAACGCCTGTGGTGTCACCCTTGTTGTTGTAAAGGAACTCCAGGTGGGCAAAGGTATCCAGCAGGATGTCCCTGATGGCGAAAAAGGCTGTGGCTGCCCTTCTGCCTCCCAGTTCCGTGATCATCCGCTCCGCTTCGGCAATAAGCTTCTCCGGTTCCCCCCCTTCCTCGTAGCCCATGCCGGCAATACGGGTGGACAACTGGATCAGGGTGCGGAGCAAGGATTTTTCCTCAACAATGCGGGAGTAATAATCAATATTCGCCGCGCTGGGGACCATTTCCGCCAGCGAAGCCAGGTAGGCCACGCCGCCGGCCTTTTCCAGTGACCCATTCTGCCTTAAATGCTCGCTTAAAGTGATCAAGTCCACCGGGTTGCCGCTTTCATTCAGCTCGAGCATTGATTCATAAATCAGCCTGTGGCTTTCCCGGTAAAAATCCTCCGGCCGGAGCAATTTCATGGCCGCATAAACGGCCTCCCGGTCCAGCAGGATGGCGCCCAGCACTGACTGCTCGGCGTCGATATTTTGCGGTGGTATCTTATCCAACAAAGGAATCACCTTTTATTATAAGTTTTTTGACAGGATTTACAGGATTTTAAGGATTCACAGGATTTTAAAAACCTCAAAAATATTTAAAAGAATATTGCAACAACTTGTTTACACATATATTGAATCTATCAATTAAATTATTTATAAATCCTGTGAATCCTGTTTAATCTTGTTAATCCTGTCAAAATGTTTTTAAATCAACTAACCAGTTCGTCAACCTCTGCGAGTGGGAACACATGCCTGATAATCTCCTCCACGGAATCGACCGTCACCACCTTAATGCCTTTGACGTCGACCGGGATGTCCTTTTCGTTCTCAAGCGGCACTAGCACCATATTAATACCGGCCTGCCGGGCGCCGTAAATCTTTTCAAAAACGCCGCCGACAGCGCGAACCTTGCCTTGAATGGAAATCTCACCTGTTACAGCCACGTCCTGGGCAACCGGACGCCCCTGTATGGCGCTTAAAATGGCCAGGAAAATGGCCACACCGGCCGATGGTCCATCTATTCTGCCCCCGCCTACCACGTTGACATGCAGATCGTAGTTGGCCAGGTCCTCCCCCGTCAGCTTGCGTATAACAGAAGCGGCGTTAAACACCGAGTCCTTGGCCATGCTTCCCGCGGTGTCATTGAACCGGATAGTTCCCTGCCCCTGGTTGCGGGCAGTGAAGGCCATCGCTTCGATTTCCAGCACCGACCCCAAAAAGCCCAGCACACCAAGTCCAAAAATTTTGCCAACCTCCCGCTGGGGAGAAGCCTTGCGGGTTACATACGGACTCAACCTGCTGACCTGGGCCACCTCCATGACGTCTTCGAGGGATATTTGGGAACGGCCGCTCTCCGACTCACCACGGTTGCAGGCCATACCGTAGGAGTCAGCCAGGATGTTGATGGCCTTGCGGCCTTCAATGGTATACTCGCTGATCAGCTCAGGCACCACTTCCTGCATCTCGACATCAAGTTTGGCCGCCGCCTGTTTTAAAATTTTCCCGATATCCTTCGGCGTAAGCGGCTCGAAAAAGATTTCGGCGCAGCGGGAGCGGATAGCCGGGTTAATCTCCTCGGGATCCTTGGTGGTGGCGCCGATCAGGATAAAATCCGCCGGAGCGCCTTCTTCGAAAATCTTTTTGATATACTGGGGCACATTGGGCTCATGAGGATCATAATACGATGAGTCAAAGAAAACTCTTTTGTCCTCCAGCACTTTCAGCAATTTATTTTGCAGTATGGGATCCATTTCCCCAATTTCATCTATAAAAAGCACTCCGCCATGGGCGTCGCTAACCAACCCCAACTTGGGCTCCGGGATTCCGGTTTCAGCCAGGTCCCGCTTGGCCCCCTGGTAGATGGGGTCATGCACCGAACCCAGGAGCGGGT
>JBAZQW010000150.1:0-5853 GCA_041645005.1 Desulfotomaculaceae bacterium
TCCTGAAACAACAACACAATCAACCAGCGAGCAGGGTACGGAAGGGACACTTACCGATAAACAACAGCAGCCGGGCTCCAAAACGCAGCAGGGTCAAACCGGTACCAAGACAACCACCACCAAGCCTGGCCAGACTACGGGCAGCGGTACGAGCGGCACAAGCGGAACCGGGGGCGCCACGGTAATTATCACACCAATAGAACCTGGCGGCACAGCCAGTACCGGTACTACAACCGGTAAGCCCCCCACCGGCCCGGAAACCACCAGCCCGGATACCGGGTCATCCGGTAAAACCGGAACTTCGGGTTCATCGGGCAGCACAACTTAGTTTTACTTTAAACAAAAACTGAAATGCAGCCTCACCTTTTCGCAATGATAGGAAGGCTGCATTTTTTTTCTTGTTAGTGCATTATTGTGTATGTGTTTTCAGGTTGGATGGTTAAAAACCAAGGAGGAATTTATGTGTTAAGGGCGAAAATAAATGTTTAATAATTCAAAATTTTTATCGGCGAATAATTTTTAGGGAGGTATTACATGCTCGTACATCAGCTGATTTTCGGGGGAGAAATCAACAGCCCGGCGCTGTGCCAGAAAAACGTTAAACTTAATTACGGCCAACTGCAAAAAAAGGTAGGTCAATACCGGGATTATTTATACGCCGTGGGCATACGGCCGCAGGATCGTGTAGCCCTTTTTGCCGTGAATTCCATGGAGTTTATCTTCAGCTATATGGCCATTGTCAGCCTCGGTTGTGTGGTCGTGCCGCTAAACACCATGCTCACACCCCGTGAGATATCCTTTATCTTAAAAGACGCCGGAGTAAAGCATACTGTTACTGATAAGCAGCTTTTACTTTCTGCTGGTAATGATGAATCCCCGGCGGTGGTTCAGCTTTATGTCCCTGATATCAAAAAAGCACTGGAGTATGCCAATTATTCCGCAGCGCCTGAAGTCTCCATTGAGGAATCCGGCACCTGCGCTATCCTGTACACCTCCGGTACCACGGGACAGCCAAAGGGGGCCATGCTTTCCCACAATAACCTCATCAGCAATGTCAAATCGATCACACAAGTGATCTTTACCGTTGGCGGGGACAACTTTTTATGCGTGCTGCCCATGTTTCACAGTTTTGCCTGGACCTGCGCGGTGCTAGCGCCGCTTTATGCTGGAGCGTCTATTACTATCGTTGAGACCTTCTCCCCCAAGGATGTCATAGCCACCATCCGGGATCAGGGAGTTACCGTCGTTTTAGGCGTGCCGGCTATGTTCAGCTATTACGCCGCCCTGGCCAGACCGGAGGACCTGGCCGGGGTGCGCGTCTTTGCCTCAGCCGCCGCTTCTTTGCCCATGGAAACCATTAACAGCTTTTTCGCCAAAACCAAGCAGCGGGTAATTGAGGGATACGGTCTTTCCGAGGCCTCACCGGCTGTAAGTTTCAACCCCATCGAGGCAACCAAGCCCGGCTCGGTTGGCCTGCCCCTGCCGGGTGTACAGGTCAAGATAGTTGATCAGGAAGGCCGGGAGATCGAACCAAAGCAGGTTGGCGAGCTGATTGCTCAGGGCGCGAACGTTATGTCGGGGTATTTCGGACTAAGCGGGGAAACAGCCGAGGCCCTGCGGGGAGGGTGGCTTTACACGGGAGATTTAGCCTATAAAGATGAAGAAGGGTACATTTACATAGTCGACCGTAAAAAGGACATGGTTATAGTCAGCGGTCTGAATGTTTACCCGAGAGAGGTGGAAGAAGTATTGTACCAGTACCCTGCCGTAAAAGAAGCGGCAGTGATCGGGGTGCCGGATAAAAAACGCGGCGAGAGCGTCAAGGCTTTTGTGGTTTTGAAAGAAGATATGAAGCTGGATAAAAATGACTTGAAGACTTTTTTGAGGGCCAACCTGGCCGCGTATAAACTGCCGCGTGACATTGTGGAACTGGCCTCCCTGCCTAAAAACGCCACAGGTAAAGTTTTAAAGAAAGAACTGAGGCAGCTCGGTAAAGACAAGTGACACAAGGGCAGCAAACACAAGGGGACGGTTCTCTTGTGTCAAGCCCAACCTTTTCTGACACAAGAGTGACACAAGAGAACCGTCCCCTTGTGTCATGAGTGGTGTCATTGTTTTACCACCGGTGAGGCGGCTTCGTCAAACGGGTTGGTTCTGAGGGCAAGAGAGAACAAATAGGGGTAATTTTTGTTCAGGTACTGCATGTAGGCGAGCCACTGGGAGACCAGGTGCTTGTATGCCCTTTTAATATCACCGGCCAGATGGTTCAGGTCGCTGCCGGGCAGATCAGCAAAACTTTTTCTGTGGTCCAGTTCCTCGACCAGGTGCAAAGTTGAGCGGAGTGAATCGGTGAAGGATTCGTGTTCGAGCAGCGCCGGGTTCTCCAGAAGTCTGAGTAAAAAATCTCTTTTTCCGGTCAGAAAATGTTTAAGATCGTCCAAACCGGTTTGATTAATCTCGATCATATAAGCGTAATTCTTGAGCCGGCTTTGTACAGTGGCGTATTCCTGACCGGACCAGCGGTCGCTGATCAGCAGTTCGCTTTTGAAGCTGTCCAGGTTGGGGTCGTTTTTGGCGATAAAGGAAAGAAGATGTGTACCCATCTCGCTGAAAAACATCCCGATGACCATGTTTATCTTTTCCAGCCGGTCTCGCCTTGACCGTACCGTAAGAAGTTTGTTGAGGACTACGGTAACCAGAAGGACGTTGATGGGCAGAAAGCCAAGCGCGTTGAGAACAAAAATATAAGTGTTTTCAAGGTCACTGATGATGAGGTATTTTATCGAGTAGATCAAAAATGATAAACAGACCAGATAAATCCCCAGCTTAATTTCCCAGCTAATAAATTTCACAGTGGCATTATCCCCCTCACGATAAAGATAGCACTTTGGCGAGATTGAGACAAGGGGACGGTTCTCTTGTCTCACTTTATTAAAGGCCTGTCCCTAGTCCAGCGGGGGAGTTTCCTGCCCCTCCAGGTGCGGCAGGACGGCGGTCATGCCGAGAAGAAGCCAGAAATAGGAGGTCATCGCAGGCACTTCAAAAATGTTTTCCACCCCATTGTGCAAAAGCACACCGATCAGTCCGGCAATCAGCCCGCCGGCGAGCCCTTTTAGGTACGGGTCAGTCAGCCTCCTGTAAGAGTTCAGGATGCAGCGCAAACCGCTGACAAGCAGCAAGACCAGCGCAGTTACTCCCAGAAAGCCTGATTCAGCCGCTGTCTTCAGATAGAAATTGTCAACGTAGTTGCTGCTTGGGATATAGCGTGCCGCCACCGCTCCTCCGTAGCGGCCAAACCCTTCCCCAAACAGGGGGCTAGTCTGCACCTTGTCTATGGCTGTATTCCAGCGCGCCACCCGCCCCGCCCTGGCGCTGCTCAGCAGGTAGGCAGGGGAAAACATGTAGCCGATGCGGGAGGATATACCCGGTATCAGTTTGGGGGCGCTGTAAATGACCGCGGCCAGGCCTAATAAGATGCGCCAGTTGTAAATCAGGCCGTAAATTACGAAAGCGCCGGCCATGGCCAGCCAGGCCCCCCTGGAGTAAGTAAAAATAAGGCTTAAAGCCATGGGAATCAGGCAGAGTGAGTACAAATATCTGAGCAGCCTGCTTTGGGCAGACAAGATCTGGCTCACGGTAATTGGGATGACCAGCACCAGGAAGCTGCCCAGGACGTTGGGGCTGGTCAAGATGGAAAACACCCTGGTCCTGACGCCGCCTTCCGTGGCGTCCAGCCAGGTGGAGGGTATCTGCACCCCGATGATATATTGATATACACCGTGCAGCGCCACCAGTGTGCTCAGTAAAACCAACCAGTTCACCAGCGCCCGGGCCTGCCTTTTATTAAGCAGGAGGTTGGTGGCCACGAAGAACCATAACATGTATTCCACATATACTCTGAGGCCTTCGACGGCAATGCTGTTTTGCGGTGAACGGACCAGGAACAGAAAGCACGCTACCGCCAGGTAAAGCAGTATGGGCAGGTCCAGAGGGGTATGCCGGTAAGTGAGCTTGCCCCGCAGGGCCATCTGTGCCGGCCAGGCCACAGCAATAAGGATTAAAAGAAGTTCGTCCCAGCTGCCGGATAGGAAAGCTAAGGCAGGCGTATTGCGCAGCACGTAGTCCACAACAGCGTAAGAAAAAACCACCCAGAGCAGTGTTTCGACCCGGATCCCGGCCAGGCTTTTAAGAAAAACGCTGTTGCCAAAGACCGGTTGTGGTTTAATATTAAATAGAAAGCTCCCCGGCAGACCGCGCCTGACAGCCTGTCCCACCAGTTCCATGGGGTGTGCGACCAGGCTGGCGGCGCTGGCCAGGATCCTGGCAAAAAGTGAGTTGCGAACCGCTGCCTGGCTGCTGTAGCGGGCGGTGCCCATAGTCCAGCGGTAAAAAGCGCTGTGGCGGCAGGAGCGGCTTAGATCCGCGATAAGGCGACCGGTCAGGCTATCCTGCCAGGTCTGTAAGATCATCCGGTGTTCCTCCTTTAAAAGGCATGTTTATATTATAAATCAAAGCAGTACGGAAATCCATGATTCGTTTGCCATGCCGCAGGTCTTATGCCGCCTCCCTGGTTGTCGTGATGTGAGATTCTCTTGTGGAATAGAAAGTAAATTGATAAAATGAGAAAAGCACAGCCAAGGGGGCTTGTACTTGAGACATTTAAAGGTTATTCACATCATAGGCGGCGGGGAATTCGGCGGAGCGGAAAAACATATCTTAAACCTGGCCGGGGCGGCTGACCCCCTTTGGGTCGATTACACCGTATGCTGTCTGTTCAGCGCCCCCTTTGTGGATATAGCTTCCGGGGTGGGCATCAGCGCCCTGTCCATTCCCATGAGCCACAAAGCTGACTTTGGAGTGGTGGGAAAACTGGCACGGGTGATCCTGGAAGGCAACTTTGATCTGGTCCACACGCACGGAGTCAGGGCTAACCTGCTGGGGCGGCTGGCTGCCCGCCAGGCTGGAAAAAAGAAAGTTATTACCACGGTGCACAGCCTTTTGGAGAAGGACTACCCCGGGGTGGTAAGCCGTCTCGCCAATAGTTGGGCGGAGTGGTCGACCAGGGGTTTGACCGACCATTTTATAGCTGTTTCACAGAGACTGAGGGACCGGCTTGTTTCCGGTGGGATCCCCGCCAACGGGGTTACTGTAATATACAACGGTGTTTCACTGGAGGAAATCAGGCCGTCATCAGAACCCGGAGCTGCCCGTAAAAAAATGGGGTTTCTCCCGGAGACACCCCTGGTCGGTATAGTGGCGCGTCTTCACTCGGTCAAGGGGCACAGCCATTTTCTGGCGGCTGCCCGCAATATACTTCAGCAGCGCCCGGGGATCCGGTTTTTGGTAGTGGGCGCCGGCCCTTACCGCCCTGTTTTAGAGAAAATGGCCGGTAACTTTGGCATAAGAGATCAGGTGGTTTTTACAGGCTTTATGGATGACGTGTACTCACTGATGGCTGACCTGGACCTGCTGGTCATTTCATCCTTGTGGGAGGGGTTTGGCCTAACAGCCATTGAGGCCATGGCGCTTGGCGTGCCGGTAGTGGCTACCGAAGTCGGCGGCCTGCCCGAAGTGGTTCTGCACGGTGAAACCGGGCTGCTGGTACCACCGGCCAATCCGGCGGCGCTGGCCAGGAATATTTTATGGATGCTGGATCACCCCGTGGAAGCCTCCAGTATGGCTGAAAAGGGTGGGAAAATCGTGCGGGAAAAATTTACTTCCACGGTTATGGCCCGCCGTACCGAGGAGTTGTATAGAAGGGTGGCGGGGCAATAAAGGTGTTCAAAGGAGAAAACATCCTCTGCCTGGCCGCTGCCAACTGGGAAGGAATGTGGGCTCGCGCCCAGCAATTCA
>JBAZQW010000151.1:0-5844 GCA_041645005.1 Desulfotomaculaceae bacterium
CCTGCTCGAACCCAACGAGACATGGATCTACACCAGCAAGATGAATCTCAATGCAACCACGACGAACACCGCCACGGCCAAAGGCAGCGCAAATGGTATGACAGCTACCGATATCGCGTTCGCTACAGTCGTTGTAACTCCATCGGTAGTTGTCACAACGACTGTTACAGGTGGACAGCTTCCGAAAACTGCCACACCTTGGTACAATGTCCTCCTTGCAGGCGTTGCTTTAACGCTTATCGGAGCCGTAGGCTGGAGAAGCAGGAAGCGTTATGAATAAAGTAAAAATATCATGGGGCAAGCTTTCCCTGGTTACTATCCTATCCCTGGGATTTATGGTCCTGGGGATAGGATGTATCTCTTGGGCAATGATAAATATTGGAGCACAGTCCGTACATTTTGCCGACGCCTACTACAGTCCCTCTTCCAGCCCAACCACTTTCGCGGTGAAACAGGTCGGGTTAACGGGAGACGATGCCGCCCCAACGGAACCAGACCATCCATCAGATATACTTAATCCTGATACAATTATTTACCCTTTATATCCTGAGGAGGGTGATAATATCGGAAGCCTGTCGATTCCGGTTTTAGAGCAGGAACTGCCCATAATCCAGGGAACTGGTGGGAATGAGTTGAAAAAAGGCGTAGGACACTTCACCCAAAGCGTGCTGCCCGGGGAAGAAGACAATTGTGTTCTTTCCGGACATCGCGATACGGTCTTCGCAGAATTAGGTGAGTTGAAAATAGGTGATCTATTGATTGTGCAAACATCGGCCGGTACATTCACCTATGAGGTGAATGGTTCGCGAATCGTCCATGAAGACGACAAAACCGTGATCGTACCTACCGACCATGCCGTCCTGACGATGACCACTTGCTATCCCTTCGATTATCTTGGCAATGCTCCAGACCGCTATATTGTCTCTGCAGATTTGGTGATAAGTGAATAAACTATTAAATCAAATCAAAATAATGTAAACGTAAAATTGCTTTTTGGTTTCAGCGGAAGGTGAATTCTTATTTTTATTAGGGTTTTTCCTGCAACGTTCATTAGCGGGTATAAAAAAGCAATAGCGTCGAAGGTTATCTCCGGCGCTATTGCTTTTATTTTTGGTGGGCGATGACGGGATCGAACCGCCGACATCCTGCTTGTAAGGCAGGCGCTCTCCCAGCTGAGCTAATCGCCCTTATTCCATATATTTAGTGGTGACCCCTACGGGATTCGAACCCGTGTTACCGCCGTGAAAGGGCGGTGTCTTAGACCGCTTGACCAAGGGGCCGTTATCGGATGTCTGATATCAGAGGTCTGAGGTCGGACTCTGACGGAATCCGGTGGCTTCTGAATCTTTCTTAATCTGACTTCTGATATCCGACTTCTGACTTCTGAACTGGTGGGCCCACCAGGATTCGAACCTGGAACCAGCCGGTTATGAGCCGGATGCTCTACCGTTGAGCTATGGGCCCAAAGATTGGCTCCCCGAGTAGGATTCGAACCTACAACCTACCGGTTAACAGCCGGTTGCTCTACCGTTGAGCTATCGAGGAACATCGGCAAAGGATATTATACGATACTTTGAACCCGCCGTCAATGTGTATGCGGCTGAGAATTTGTTCCGACATATTTGTGCGAATGAGTTCGCACCTACAGGTGAGCGGTTTTAGCAGGTCGTGCTAACCTCAGTCAAGATAATCTTTTAATTTTTTACTCCGGCTGGGATGGCGCAATTTGCGCAGGGTCTTGGCCTCAATCTGCCGGATCCGCTCACGGGTAACTCCGAATTTCTGCCCGACCTCTTCTAAAGTACGGGCGCGCCCGTCGTCCAGGCCGAAGCGAAGGCGCAGCACCCTCTGCTCACGGTCGGTCAGGGTTTTTAAAACCTCGTCCAACTGTTCGCGCAGTAGGGTGAAAGACGCTTCTTCCGCCGGCGCCCTGGCGTCATGGTCCTCTATAAAATCACCAAGGTGCGAGTCTTCCTCTTCGCCGATCGGCGTTTCCAATGATACCGGCTCCTGGGCTATCTTCTGGATTTCCCTGACTTTATCTTCGGAAATATTCATTTCCTTGGCTATTTCATCCGGGCTGGGCTCACGTCCTAGTTCCTGTAAAAGCTGCCTTTGCACGCGGATTAATTTATTGATGGTTTCAACCATGTGCACCGGGATCCGGATCGTCCTGGCCTGATCCGCGATAGCCCTGGTGATGGCCTGGCGAATCCACCAGGTGGCGTAAGTGCTGAACTTATACCCCTTGCGGTAATCAAACTTTTCCACAGCCTTGATCAAGCCTAGATTACCTTCCTGGATCAGATCGAGAAAGAGCATGCCTCTGCCCACATAACGCTTGGCAATGCTGACCACTAATCTCAGGTTTGCTTCCGCAAGCCTTCTTTTAGCTTCTTCATCCCCTTCTTCCATAAGCTTGGCCAGTACCACTTCCTCTTCAGATGTGAGCAGCGGCACCCGGCCGATTTCTTTCAAGTACATGCGTACGGGATCATCTATGCCAACGCCCTCTGGTATGGAAAGGTCCACTTCCGCTTCTTCGGGCGGGGACTCCAGCGCGGTATTATCAATTGGTTCAAGTTCTGTTATCTCCTGCACTACTTCTATCCCCATATTGGCCAGTTTCTCGTAAATGTCATCAATCTGCTCGGGAGTAAGGTCGGTTCCCTGCAGGCTGTCCATAATCTCATTGTACGTCAGAACCCCGCGCTTTTTCCCTTTCTCAATTAACTCCTTTACGCCTTCAAGGATGAGATCGTCACTCATATACTGTCCCTCCCCTCTCTAAGGTGCTTTCAGTATCAAAACAAAAATTTTGCTTGTACTCGTTTGTTAAATCCCTGACGCGACCCTGGTCGCCCATCTTTTCGGCTTCATCGATATTTTTAAGAAAAACTATCTCTTGCAAGAGATTATTATATTGAAAATCATTTCCGGAGTTTTCCGCCGTGCGTATATCCTTTAAAAGTTCTTCTCTGCGCTCATGGCGGATACAGCGATTTACAGAATTTATATAGGCATTCATTATTTTATCGGGATTTTCCCCGGGAATATCCAGTGTTAATATATAACTCAAAACATTTTGTTCCTCATTTTCAAAAGTGCTAAACATTCCTTCGGGCCGATACTCCGGGTAATGGCCCGCTTCCAGACAACGCTTGAAAATTGTTTGATATTGCTGGTTTCTAAAGGGCTCTTCACCTAATTCAGACAGGATTTTATATCCACGTGCATGATCTTCCAGAACCAGCCTCAGAAGAACAGCCTCAGCTTTGCCCCTGGCATCCAGTTTTTCCTCTTTTCGTATAATAGTATGCGTGTTTTTAGCAATTTTATCCGGATTTGTCCATTTTTTACCCAAATTTTCCTCAAATCTCTTGAATTCTCCTGCTACCGTCTCCCAGCTAAGATTCAAAACACGCGCGATTATTTTCAAATCTTCCTCTTTTTGAACGCCGCCTTTAGAAACCAGACCGGGAAAAACCTGTCGCATCACTTCAGTTTTATCGGCCACTGTACTCACATTTCCCCTGGCGGCTGCCTGCTGAAGTTTATATTCGATTAAAGTATGAGCCCGGTTAATTAACTCCTCCCAAGGCCCCGACCCGTGTTTTCCAAGAAAATCATCAGGATCCTTCCCATCGGGGATGGTGATCACCCTTACCTGGCAGCCCAGTTCCAATAACAGGTCGAGCCCTCTGATAGTAGCGGCCACACCGGCTGTATCAGCGTCATAGGCGATTATTATATCCCTGCTGTAATTCAGCAGGAGCTTGCCGTGCTCTGAGGTCAGGGAGGTACCCAGCGAGGCTACAGCGTTGGTTACCCCGTGCCTGTGGGCGGTGATCACGTCCATATAACCCTCTACTATTATTACCTGGCCCTTTTCCCTGATGGACTGTCTTGCCAGGTGCAGTCCGTAAAGGGTCCTCCCTTTGCTGAAAAAAGAAGTTTCCGAAGTATTCAAATATTTAGGCAGAGAATCGTCTAGAACCCTGCCGCCAAAACCAACTACCTGGCCTAATGTATCCCAGATAGGAAATATAACCCGGTTGCGAAACCGGTCATAGTAACTCCCGGTTTCATTCTTTACAACTAAGCCGGCATCGACCAGTTCCTGAGGCTGGTAACCTTTCCTGACGAGATAATCGAGCAGTGAGTTCCATCCCGGCAGGGCAAACCCTACTTGAAAACGCTCCAGCATCTCCGGTGAGAGACCCCGTCCGGCTAGGTACTGCCTGGCCGCGGCAGCCGCGGTGTGTTGCTGCAACACCTGGCGAAAAAAATCCCTGGCTAGGTTGTTTACCTTTTTCAGACCTTCCCGTTTGAGGTCTTTTTCCTGCCAGGCGGGGCTGTCGCTTAGAGGTATGGCTATGCCTGCCCGCTGGGCCAATACATCTACCGCCTCATGGAAGGTGAGGTTTTCTTTCAACATGAGAAACCTAAAAACATTGCCTCCAACCTTGCAGCCGAAACAGTGAAAAAACTGCTTATCCTGCGCAACGGTAAATGAAGGTGTCTTTTCGTGGTGAAAAGGGCACAAGCCGGTATAATTCTTCCCCGCCTTTTTCAACTGAACGTAGCGGGACACCACCTCAACGATATCTGACCGCAGGCGGACTGTTTCAATTATTTCCTCAGGTATTAAGCCCACCTGGATCACCCTTCTTCTATATATAGCCCGGCATTTTAGAATAGTTCCACATTTGTTTATATTGTCCTGCTGGAATAGTTATTAATTATCCAGCCTGGCCATACATCTGCTTTATAGAGGATTCGCTTTAGCTTAAAAATTTCCTTCATTTTATCGACATTTTTTTAATATAAATACCATATTTTTCCTTATGGGCTTTTCGTTAAAAACCCGGTTCCACCCACGGCAGAGGTAAAAAATATTTCTGGTAGACACGTATGGCGAACCTGTCCGTCATTCCGGCTATATAATCACAAACAACCCGTTCACTGCTTTCGGACCGGGTGCGCTGCAGGTACTCGGCGGGCAGGTCTTTCGGATATTCCAGGAAGTGACCATAGATGCGCTGGACAACATAACAGGCCTTGGCTTCCTCGCGTTTAGCCTCCGAGCCGACGTAAACGTTCTGAAACATGAAATCCCTGAGTTTATCGGTGGCCGCCTGGATTAACGGGCTCATTTTGATCTTGCCTGAACTGCTCCAGTTCGTTTCAATCAAATCAAGCACCATGGTGTTGATCCTGTCCCGGTGTTCCCTGCCGAGCACTTCCAGGCATTCACCCGGTATCTGCCCCACAGTAAGCACTCCGCCCCGGATCGCGTCGTCTATGTCATGATTGATATAAGCCACCCTGTCGGCTATTTTTACAATCTGCCCCTCCAGGGTAGCCGGGCTCTCCGGTCCGGTATGGTTTAAAATGCCGTCCCGCACTTCCCAGGTCAGGTTGAGACCCCTGCCCCCTTCCAAAATATCCACGATGCGCAGGCTCTGCTCATTATGCTTGAAGCCCGGCGCGAAAACCTGGTTCAGCGCTATTTCACCGGCGTGCCCAAATGGGGTGTGTCCCAGATCGTGCCCCAGGGCCACCGCTTCAGTGAGATCCTCGTTCAGTGAAAGCGCCCGGGCCACGGTGCGGGCAATTTGAGCCACTTCCAGGGTATGAGTAAGTCTGGTGCGGTAATGGTCGCCCTCAGGTATGATAAAAACCTGTGTCTTGTGTTTTAGGCGGCGGAAGCTTTTTGAATGAATAATACGATCGCGGTCCCGCTGATAAGCGGTACGGACACTGCATTCCTCTTCCGGCCTGACCCTGCCCCTGCTCGCGCCGCTAAGAATGGCCAGGGGAGAAAGCACCCGCCGCTCCAGT
>JBAZQW010000152.1:0-5841 GCA_041645005.1 Desulfotomaculaceae bacterium
AGTACTACAACCCGAGCAGTATAGATTCTGATAAAGTAGACTGGTCCGCATCACCCGACGCCGGCCGCTTTCGGGGTAGTATTTTCACTCCGGCTCAAAGCGGTACATATACAATCCGGGCGGAACTGGGGAGTGCCGGCGGCACAACCACGCTGCGGGTGATCGGGCCCGAATCCATAGCTGGATTAATTGTAAACCCCGCCCAAATTAACGTTGAACCGGGTCAGTCGGTCCAGTTATCGGTTCAGGTGAAAACATATACTGGAGAAATATTTGATCTGCTGCCCGGTGACGTGGATTGGACTGTGGACAGCTTTCTGGGGAGCATGGGCGAGGGAAAATTTACGGCAGCTAATGATACTGTCTCGGGAACGTTAAAAGCGGACTTCCAGGGGATTACCGCTTCAGTTCCGGTGTCGGTAAAACCGCCCTGGGTTGACCTGCAGGCCGTCCCTAACAGGGATGCCGAAATATCCATGGACAGCTGGATTAAAATAGCTTTCCCGGCGGGCAGCCTGTCAGAGCGGACAAATATCAGACTGGCCTACGCGCCGGCGCCTTCAGACCTTGCCGCCGGGATTAATGTGCTGGGAACGTGTACGGTAAACCCGCTGCAGGTGGCGACCGCGCTTGATGAGCCCTGGGATCTGGACTGGCAGTACAGCAAGGACGTGATCACCAGCCGCCCTGCCATCCTTCTGTGGGACTCCGCGGCGAAAAAATGGCGGGAACTGCCGGCCAGGATTGACGGTGAGGACCAGGTTAGAACCATTTCCGCCAGGTTGTGGGGATTCGGCAAACTGGTCCTGGTTGACGACACCCGCAAGGCGCCGGTTTTTAAAGATACCGCGGGGCACTGGGCCAGCGCGGCTATAAGCAGGCTTGCCCTGAGCGGGGTGGCTAAAGGGTTCCCTGATGGTACTTTCGGCCCCGGCCAGCCGATTACCAGGGCTCAATTTGTGTCCCTTCTGGCGGCGGCACTGCAGTGGCCAGCCCCGGAAAATCAGCCTTCTTTTGATGACGCCATACCCCAGTGGGCACAGCCGGCCATTGCCGCGGCAGTGTCGCGGGGAGTGGTCAACGGCTACCCCGACGGTACTTTTGCGCCTGACGCCAGGGTAACCAGGAGTGAGATGGCTGTAATGATCGACCGCGCTCTTGATATTGGCGGCACAGAGGAAGCGTCCTACAAGGACTCTGATTTAATACCCGCTTTTGCCCTGGATGATATAAACAGTGTTACTTCGGCAGGTATACTGCAGGGCAGCAACGGCTACTTCAGGCCCAGAGACGGCGCTACCCGCGCTGAAACAGCTGTCGCGATTGACCGGGTGATAAAATGGTGGGCCAACCAGTAAACTATTTGTTATACACCAATACCGCTAACGCGCGAGCACAAGGGGACGGTTCTCTTGTGCTGTTAGAATTATTTCTGACGGCGGCAGGAGAGTCACTTGCCGCACAGAATGGTAAAATATTATAATATAAAAAATAAACATATAGCCCAGCAGGTGCCCGCGAGGGAGAATAGGGAATCAGGTGCAAGACCTGAGCGGTCCCGCCACTGTAAACGTTAGTCATACCGCTTTTTTAACGCCACTGGTGTTTCACCGGGAAGGCCGCGGTGTTGCGATGAACGAGAGCCAGGAGACCTGCCTGTTGGACGGAAACCCCGCGTCGAAGGGTAAGCCGGTGGATGATGGAAAAGTCCACAGCCTTTATAAGGCTGTGGTTTTTTATACGCCAAAAACTAATATGAAAGGGGTAATTAAAATGCTGCTGGAAAAAACGATCAGTGAGATTCGCGATCTGGATCAAGAAGCGATGGCCCAGGCGCAAAAGCGTCTTGACAGCCTGATTAAACCGCCCGGAAGCCTCGGTGTCCTCGAGGAGATAGCTGTGCGCCTGGCCGGGATCACCGGCGACCCCAGGCCTGTGATTGACGACAAGGCTGTTATAATAATGGCCGGAGACCATGGTGTGGTCGCGGAAGGTGTGAGCATCGCTCCACAGGAGATCACAGCCCAGATGCTGCCCGCGTTTTTGACGGGGGTGGCCGGGATCGGAGTGCTGGCCAAACACGCAGGTGCGCGGGTCGTGGTGGTTGACGTGGGCGTTGCCGTGCCTGTCAGTTTTCCGGGTGTGCTGCAGCGAAAAGTAAGGGCGGGAGCGGGCAACATCGCCAGGGGCCCGGCCATGTCCGTGGCAGAAGCTGTTAAGGCTCTGGAAGTGGGCATTGAAGTTGCTTTCGAAGAAATTGAACGGGGCGTCAGCCTGCTGGCGATCGGCGACATGGGCATAGGCAACACTACGCCGAGCAGCGCTATTTTAGCCGCCTTCGGCGGGTACACTGCTGAAGAGGTAACCGGGCGGGGAACGCTGGTTAACGATCAGGTTATGAAAATAAAGAGAGATGTTATTGACCGCGCCCTGGCCATAAATAAGCCCGATCCGGCGGATGGTCTGGATGTTTTGTCCAAGGTGGGCGGCCTGGAGATAGCGGGGCTGGCGGGAGTTATACTTGGTTCGGCGGCCCGGCGGGTACCGGTTTTGATAGACGGCTTTATTACCACGGCAGCCGCCCTGGTAGCCTGTAAGCTGCAGCCCAAAGCCCGCGAGTATATTATTGCCTCCCATCTGTCGGGGGAACAGGGGCACCGGTTGATGCTCGAGCTGTTGCATCTGGAACCTTTAATCCATTTAAACATGCGGCTTGGCGAAGGGACCGGGGCCGCTCTGACCATGCACCTGGTTGAAGCTTCCACCAAAGTTCTGCACGAGATGGCCTCCTTTGACGAGGCAGGTGTGTCAGACCTGGAAGAAGACAAAATACTAAAATAGATTAAAATTGTAGGTTCGATTTCAATCGAACATTGATCAAATTGGCAGCGCTTCCAATGGGGACATTACATCGGGGACATTCCTCTGAAGGAGGTGTGTCCCCTTTCCGCTGACGAATGAATTCGCAGATGCGATTTTAGGGCAGCATGGGGCATCTCTTGCTTCCCTAATTAACAATAATTACCTGGCAAGACAAGAACCGTCCCCACTTGCTAATAGGCAAAGCAAGAACCGTCCCTGTTTGCCCCTGTTTGCCCTAGCCCAAAAAAATATGCACATGAGTCACTTTAACAGTCCCCTGACTCATATGCAGTTGTATAATATATATTGTGCGAACGTTTTCTATTTTTTTTTCAAAAATCGCAAATAATAACACGCTTTTTTGTGTTTTGCGCTTTATCTAAGCTATACTTATTGTCTATATAGAGTGTTTTATTCCGTAGAAAATATATAGAGAGGTGATTTTAATGAAATGGTTAATCACATTACTGCTGAACAGTATGGCTTTGCTCGCGGCTGATTACTTTGTGGCTGGTTTTCATATCAGTGGGTTTTTATCCGCCATGCTGGCCGCCCTCGTGCTGGGTCTGGTTAACACATTCATCAGGCCGGTATTGCTGGTCTTTACCCTGCCGGTAACATTTTTCACCCTGGGGTTGTTTATCCTGGTAGTGAACGCCCTGGCCTTTTTGATCGCGTCATGGTTTGTGCCAGGGTTTACTGTCTACAGTTTTTCGGGCGCTTTCTGGGGGGCGCTGATAACAAGTATCGTCGGCTGGATTTTAAATGGTATTTTAAACCTGCGGGACTAACACACTATTATTAATTAATCACCGCCTTTTTTGAGAAGTATAAACAAAGTGGAGTAAAATATTAAAATCTTTCTGCCGGGGGTGGAATTTTTATGTTAAAAATTGACTTCAAGAAAGAGTATAAGAGTCTATATCATCCGTCAGACAAGGAAGCGGTGCTTATAGAAGTTCCCCCGATGAATTATTTAATGGTGGATGGGGCGGGCAACCCGAATACAGCTCAGGAATTTCAGGATGCGGTTGAAGTCTTATACGGACTTTCTTATGCTCTGAAATTCCATCTTAAAAAAACGGGAACGGCAAATTACACGGTTATGCCTTTAGAAGGTCTCTGGTGGACCGATCGCATGTCTGAGTTTGACATGAACGATAAAGAAAAGTGGAAATGGACCCTGATGATCATGCAGCCCGGGTGTGTGACTGAAGATTTATTCAAAAGCACCCTCGAACTGGTCAAAGGTAAGAAAGATTTACCCGCTCTGGTCAGGATCAGATTCAGTAGTCTGGATGAGGGGATGTCCGCCCAGATTATGCATGTGGGACTGTATTCCACCGAAGGAGCAACAATTGAAAAACTACAAAACTTTGTTAAAGAAAAGGGCTGCCGGCCCAACGGCAGACACCATGAAATTTATTTAAGCGATCCCCGCAAAACAAACCCTGATAAAACGAAAACAGTGATACGGCAGCCAGTGTGTGAAGCAGCGGAGTGAGCGGAACGTTTTCATAATTATGTATACAATATAAGAAAATTATTGCAAGTTTGTAATCCAGTGATAAAATGTAAAAGATAGAGATTTCACGAGGATGTTTCAGATAATTTGACAAAAGAAAGGAAGGTACTGGGAAGGCTTTGAAATTACGCGCCTGGCTATACGGCAAAAAATGCTGCGGGATTAACGCTGAAAGAATATATTCGGCAAGGTCCCGGGAAGACCGTCAATGAGGCCGCGTCCTTCCAATTTAAAGGAGGTAAAATTTTCCGATGAAGTTAGCCAACCGGGCGCTAAATATCAGTCCGTCCCCAACTTTGGCCATTGACACCGTAGCAAAAGAGATGATGGCCAATGGGCTTGAAGTTGTGAGTTTTGCGGCAGGTGAGCCGGATTTTGACACGCCGGAGCATATCAAAGAAGCTGCCATAGCCGCCATCCGTGCAGGCAAGACCAAGTATACGCCTGTTACAGGAACTTGCTATTTGAGAGAAGCTATTTGCACCAAGCTAAAAACAGATCAGGGTCTGGATTACAAGCCGGAGCAAATTGTCGTTTCCGCCGGGGCCAAGCACTCCCTGTACAACACCCTGCAGGTGCTGGTACAACCAGGCGATGAGGTTATCCTGCCCGCACCTTACTGGGTTAGTTATCTTGAACAAATAAAATTGGCCGGGGCAGAGGCCAGGATCGTGCAAGCCAGGGAGGAGAACGGGTTTAAGCTGACTCCTGCCGAACTGCAGTCCGCTATTAATACCCGGACAAAACTTCTAATCCTGAACAGCCCCAACAACCCCACCGGCGCCGTATACACTGTTGATGAACTGCAGGCGCTGGCAGCGGTTATTAACAAATATGACTTTATGGTTATATCAGATGAAATTTATGAAAAGTTTATTTATAACGGCACAAAACTCGTGAGCATAGCTTCTCTGTCACCTGAGCTCAAGGAGCGCACAGTGATAATAAACGGTGTTTCCAAGACTTACGCCATGACCGGCTGGCGGATAGGTTACGCCGCGGCGGTCCAACCGGTGGCTAAGGCCATGGGGGCTTTGCAGGGTCACTCCACTTCCAACCCGAATTCTATCGCCCAGGATGCCGCCTTGGCGGCCATTAACGGCGATCAGGCGCCGGTTGCGCTGATGGTGGCTGAATATAGACGAAGAAAGAATTACATGCTGGAGCGTTTAAACACCATTCCGGGCATATCGTGTGTAAAACCCGGCGGCTCTTTTTATCTTTTCCCCAACATTAAATCTTACCTCGGTAAGTCTTATAAAGGGAGAACTATCAACGGCGCCTCAGATCTGGCGTCCATCCTGCTGGAAGAAGTGCAGGTAGCCGTCGTACCGGGCATAGCCTTTGGCGACGATAATCATATTCGCCTTTCCTACGTGTGTTCAATAGAAAAAATAGAAGAAGGCCTAAACCGGATTGCCGGTCTGATGAAGTTGATAAAATAAAATTATGGT
>JBAZQW010000153.1:0-5836 GCA_041645005.1 Desulfotomaculaceae bacterium
TAAGCATGGAGAGAAGAGCGGCAAGCCCGTTGAAGCTGGCGCCGTAACCTACACTGGTCGGGACGGCGATAACAGGCTGTTCGGCCAACCCGCCCACCACACTGGCCAGGGCTCCCTCCATGCCGGCTACCACAACGATGACATGAGCCCAACACATCTCATCCAGCTTATCCAGGAGCCGGTGAATACCTGCTACGCCGACATCGTAAATTCTCCGCACCTCGTTGCCCATCACTTCCGCTGTAATGGCGGCCTCTTCAGCCACCGGCATGTCGGCCGTCCCGGCACTCATCACAAGGATTTTACCCTTCTTAACCGGCTGTTCGCCCCTGCCGATCACTATGGTCCTGGCCAGTTCGTGGTAAACCGCATCCGGGTATATTTCCTTCACTTTTTCAAAAGCTTCACATGAAGCCCTGGTGCCAAGAATGCTCCTTCGCCCATCACAGAGCTTATTAAAGATTTGGGCAATCTGAACCGCAGTCTTTCCCTGACAAAAGATTACTTCCGGAAAGCCTTTGCGCAAAGCACGGTGGTGGTCTACCACCGCGAATCCGAGGTCCTCATAGGGCAGGTTTTTCAGCCTGGCAAGGGCGTCTCCGATATCCACTTTGTTGTTCTTAACATCCTCCAGCAATTGGCGCAATTCATCTTTAACCATTTTATAAAAGCTCCTTTAAGGACCTCTTTACAGGCCATTCCCTCTCGTCAAAAAAATTTCTTAAATCAGCAAAAACTCTTACTTCAATATTGCCCATAAAGCAAACCTCCTGCAATTCCCGGCTATAGCCCGGTATTAGGTCAAAGAGATTTTTCTATTCACTTTATTATCCTGATCAACCTTTCTTCTGTCAAAACAAAGTGCATGGGGATATCGTGCGGACCCGGGAAAATGTCAGGCAGCACCTGAAATTCATAGGCCAGGCCGGCGAATACAGTCCCCAGCCCGGTACGGGGCAAAAAACGGTCATAAAACCCCCGGCCGTAGCCGAGCCGGTATCCGGCGGTATCAAAAGCTACCCCGGGCACTATTACCAGGTCCAACTTCTCCGGGTCCAGCGGCCGCACAGCCTGAGGTCCGGGCTCCGGGATGCCCCAGGCGCCCGGCTGCAGATCACCGGGAAAGTCAAGAAGAAGAGACGGCGTCAGCCGGCGGCCGGCAACGTCGGTAACAGGGACGGCTACTTTTTTGCCGGCCGACATGCTCTCTTTAACCAACTCGCTGGTCCGCACCTCATTACGAAAATCAAGGTAGATCATGATAGTGCGGGAGCGCAGGTATTCGTCCAGAGCCAGCAGCCTGGCGGCGATTCTTTCACTCTTTTCACTCACCTGGACGGGCGATAAGCCATTTCTGACCTTTAAAATATCTTTTCTCAGCTGTCTTTTCAGCCCTTGGCTTTCCGGCAAGTAAACACCCCCAGACCTAATAGCGCATGGCAGCACAGAGGGACGGTTCTCGTGTGCTTCCAGTGCAAGAAAAGCACACGAGAACCGTCCCTCTGTGCACATCTGTGCACTCTTTATCCACTTATAACTTGTAAACCTCATTACCGCTCAGAATGCGGGTGCCGCTTGACTGGAGGACTTTGACCGCCTCGTCAAGCTGCTCCACCCTGAAAACAACCAGGGCGGCGCTGGCTGATTTCTGAAGAAACGCGTAGAGGTACTCAATATTTATCCCCGCCCGGTCCAACAACTGGAGGACTTCAGCCAGCCCGCCGGGCTTGTCGGCTACTTCCACGGCGATCACATCGGTTGCGCTTAGCGTAAATCCCTTATCCTTTAGAATACGGTAAGCTTTCTCCGGGTCGTTGACTATGAGTCTCAATATGCCGAAATCAGTTGTGTCGGCAATTGACAGCGCCCGGATGTTGATGCTGTTTTCCCCGAGCGTCCTGGTCACCTGGGCCAGACGACCAGATTTGTTTTCCAGAAAAATAGAAATCTGCTTAACTCTCATTTATACGCCCCCCTGTATGGTAGATTCGCAGTTCCTTGGCTGTTTGGTCAATGCCCACGGTCCCAAAGGTTAAGATAAATATTCAACAGTGCCAGGGCGGTTCCCTGCAAATACCGCACTGAAAATTAACTTAAAATGGTTTACAACACCTCAAAGCTCATCCCGAACCTCTGCTTTAGATCAACAAAGGAGCGACCGTTCAGGTCCTTGCCCCGGCGGTCAAAGGCCAGGCCTGGCAGCAGCGCCAGGGGTGGGCGCCGTCCCGGTTTGTCACTCAGGTATTCTGCCAGGGCAGCTGCGAAATCAGCCACCGTAAGCAGACCGGCGGCCCCGATTGAACCACCGAAAAAACGGCTTTTCACCACCAACGCTTCAATTTCCACTTCTCCCTTTAGAAACCGGTTCAGACCAGTGTTTATTACAGAGTTGCCGAGTTCGGAGGTGAGCGCCAGCGCCCTCGAAACTCCGTGCCTTCTTAAAGCCCGCACCATATCAGTAATCAATACCGGGTCCAGGTCGTAATCCATCACCAGCCCCGACCTTTCAAGAGGCTCTTTTTTGACCCGAAGGGAAACTAATCCTTCCTCCCTTGCGACAATGATTTCCGGCGAGTCAGCCTTTAAGACCTGCCTAAAAGCCTGGACTCTGGTTTGGACCGGGACACCGTTTACCGTGCGGATAACATCTCCATAACGGATTCCCGCCGCTGCCGCGGGAGAGCCTTTGATCACTCCACCTACCACTGGCTCCAGGTCATAAATTAAAGGAGGTTCACAGATCAGCGGGATGTCCACTGTATGCCGGAGTCCGGCCACAAAATCATTAAGCTCTTCACGCAAGGACGGCTCAAAACGCAGGACGGGCGCGGCCAACCCGGTAAACCCTGGCAAAAACAGGCGAACTGTTTCGGCGCCGCAGTCTTCAAGGTATCTGATGGTCTCTTCCAGGTCACTCCACCCCACCAGGTGGGGCATTGCCACTATGCTGCCGTGGAAAGGCAGCCCGTAACTTTTTAGCAGACCCGCGTTTCTCAAGGCGCGGGCGGGAGCCGCGTCTCCCATCAGATAGGCCCGGCTTTTCTCCACCGCGCTGTTCAGAGAGAGGTTTACCACCACCCGGCCAAGCCGGCATAAGAAGTCCACCATGCTTTCGTCCAGCAGGCTGCCGTTGGTGGTGATCTGGATGGGTGTCCGGGGCAAACTTGAACGGACTATCAACAAGATCTCCCTGATCGCGGGATTGGTTAGAGGCTCACCCTCTATAATCCGTGTTGCCGACTCCCCGATTACCACCGGCCTTGCCGGATCCAGAAAACAGACAACCTGCCTTACCTCGTCCGGCGTGCAGGGAGCAATGCGGTACGAGAGCACACCCGGTGGGTTCTGGAAGTGTGAACAGAACACACAGCGGACATTGCAGTGCGAGGTAACCGGCAGTATGTTCGCTTCAGGCGCCCCGTTTAAAGCAAATATTTCAGTATATGAGAAAGTTTTTCTCCCGATAATTTCACCCACAGAAAAATCCCTTATTCCGCAAGTTATTAACAGACTTATGCACATTATCCACAGAAATAGTCATCCACAGAACTCCTGTTTCTGGGACTCAAGTCATATATTACCCAGGACATTATTGCTAATTTTCTTATAATTACCCTCATATCTTTCCTCTCCCAGTTTTAAATCCGGGACCGCATTAAGTGTCAGAGGAGCAAATGCGCCCCGCAGGAATTTATAGTATGCGGCGCAGGCGATCATGGCCGCATTATCCGTACAAAGAACCGGTGCTGGAATAATCACCCGGATCGATTCTCTCCCGGCCGACTCCGCCAGGCCGGCCCGCAGCCCGGAATTAGAGGCTACTCCGCCGGCGAGCAGAATTGTGGAAACCCCGGTTTCCCTCGCGGCTGCCAGGGTTTTATAGATCAGAACATCTGAGACCGCTTTCTGGAAACTTGCCGCCATGTCGGCTTTGTTCACTTCCTCACCCCGCTGTCCGGCGCGGTGCAGATAATTTATCACAGCGGACTTCAGCCCGCTAAAGCTGAAATCCAGGCTGCCTTTTTCCAGATAGGCCCTGGGCAGGTTGATTGCTGCCGCATCTCCGTCTGCGGCCAGGCGGTCGATCAGCGGTCCGCCGGGATAGCCGAGGCCCAAAGTGCGGGCCACCTTGTCAAACGCCTCGCCTGCGGCGTCGTCCCTGGTCCTGCCCACCACACGGTAGCGGCCGTGCTTTTCTACAAGCACCAGGTCGGTGTGCCCGCCCGACACCACCAGGCAGAGCAGGGGGAAAACCAGAGCTGGCTCAATCAGAAAATTGGCGTAAATATGCCCCTCCAGGTGGTTTACCCCCACCAGGGGCAGGTCCAGTCCGTAGGCAAAGGCCTTAGCCGCAGAAACACCGACCAGCAGCGCCCCGACCAAACCGGGGCCGTAGGTTACCGCCACGGCGTTCAAGTCATTAAACCCCACTCGAGCTTCCGCCAGCGCCTCCGCCACCACCTGGTTCAGCAGTTCCAGGTGCTTGCGCGAAGCCACTTCCGGCACCACTCCGCCAAATTTACGGTGAACATCCACCTGAGAGGATATTATATTCGATAGTATTTGCGAGCCGTCGGCCACCACCGCAGCCGAAGTTTCATCACATGAAGTCTCTATAGCCAGGATCAAGATGCTCACTGCATGTTCACCGCCCTAATTTCTTAATGCAAGGCATATTTTAACTTAACTATATCAAAACCCTTCAATAATTTACAGGTTTTAATTATCTATTATGGCTCTAAAAAACATTTTGTCCTATAGCAGGGAAAATTAGAACTATATCTATCCGAAATAGTATTTTGACTGGATGATCCAAAAAAAAGAATAAACAGGTGATGGTGGGGGAAACTACTTTAAAATCAGGAAGAGGGGTGTCATTTAAGGTGAATATGCTCAATACCAGCTGGGATAACTGGAAGAGGACCCTGGGGCAAGCTGTGGAATACGCCGAAGAAATGGGGATTTCAAGGGAAAATCTTAATTCAATGGCCTATCAGCTGGGCGATATCCTGGCTAACAACGTTCCCCCCGCCAATCCGGAACAAAAAGCGGTCAAGGAGCTCTGGGAAGTTGCCAGCACTGAAGAAAGACAGATGCTGACCAACCTTATGACCAGGCTGGCCGGTAAAAAATAAGGGGGGTGGTAAAGTAATACTAGAAAATAGGCAATAACAAACTTAACACCCGCTTATACTTTTGGTAATTTATAAAACCCCTTAATTATAAAAGGGGTTTTACTTTTCTTACAGCCTATTTGCAAAATAACCGTAATGATAGCATGTTAATGCTTAACATAGAAAAAAATACAATAGACAATAGCGATTTTTTTGGTATAATTTACCCTGGAAGATAATTTATTTGTTCTTGCCCTTTTCTAGAGGGGGTTGAGACGTCAAAACAGAGGCAAAAAAGCAAGCCCGAGAATTGGCCATTCCCGAACTTGCCGCTGAAATCAGCTCGTGTTTTTGTCAAACACATGATACCGTAAATAGCACTCAAATGCAATGGTATTTATGGTTTTGCTGGTGGATGCTTTGCCTCGGAAAGGAGAAGCTATGGCACATCAAGTAAATCGCACGTTACTGAACGAGTCTTTTGACCAGTTGACGATATTGTATGTATGGAGCAAGGCAACCATCGTCCCCAAATACAACCAAAACGAGTTCAGGAAAGACCGGTGCGGCGCGTGGATTAAATTTACCGATTACGGCAACGTCAACTCTGATTACGGTTGGGAAATAGACCATGAGAAGCCGGTAGCCAGGGGTGGAACAGATGACCTGAAGAACCTCCAGCCGCTGCACTGGCGTAACAACCGAGGCAAGGGCGACAACTG
>JBAZQW010000154.1:0-5828 GCA_041645005.1 Desulfotomaculaceae bacterium
CCCCCAACATGGTCTGGGCGATCAACTCCCTGGCCACCTGCCTGGGCAGACCAAGGCGCACCGCGCCGTCTATAAACCCTTCTAAAATCATGTACATGTAAGCTGGCCCGCTGCCGCTCAAGCCAGTAACACAATCCAGCAGCGACTCCGGAACCTCCACCGCTTTCCCCGCCGCGGCAAAAACGGCCAGCGCCCTGGCAACACTTTCCGCTCCGGCATATTTACCCGCGCTGACCGCGCTTGCCCCTTCCCCAACCAGGCAGGGGGTATTCGGCATCACCCTGATCACAGGTATATGCCCTTCCAGGTAAGACTCAATCAGTACGGTGGTGATGCCGGCGGCAATGGAGATAAAGGTCTGGCCGGGACGTACAGCCACAGAAATATTTTTCAGCACGGCGGCGGCTAACTGCGGCTTTACCGCCAGTATGACAATATCAACCTCTTTCACCATGAGGATATTATCAGGAGTTGTGTTTACACCCAGTTTTTGTTTCAGATAATCCAGCCGCGAGGCACTGATATCGCTTACATATAGTACAGAGGGCGCCAGGCCTGTGCGAATCAAGCCGGTCAGCAAGGCTTCACCCATGGCTCCTCCGCCCAAAAATCCGATTTTCCGCCCTTTTAAAGGCATGTTTTTATTCCCCCCAGGCTATGATCAAAAACGCATTTTCGCAAACATACTTTTTTCCTTGACCTGCTCTCTCAACTCGCTGGATATATCCATATTGTTTGGGACGAAAAGGAATATACCATTGCCAACCTTCTGCATGCTGCCATTTAAGGCATAAGTCGCCCCGCTGACGAAATCTACAACCCGCTGGGCAAGTTCGGCTTCAGCATGTTCCAGGTTTACAATAACAGGACGCCTGTTTTTAAGGTTGTCAGTAATGCTTCTGGTTTCATCAAAAGTCCTTGGCTCAGATACAACCACCCGTACCTGGCGCTGTGCGTGCATACTGATGACCGCGCCTTTTTCTTTTTCTTTATCTTTTCTCTTATGCCACGGCTGCTCTTCACGCAATTCCTCACGGGCGCTATTTTCTTCTTCCGCTGCAGATTCCTCCTCAAAACCCATAAAGTTCAACATTTTATCTACAAGTTTCACTGGCATCTGACCTCCTTTATATTAGTTTTATTATCTTAGGTCCTGAAATCCTTCCCGCTAATAGGAATTTCAGGCCTATAACCATGAAATCGGTGAATTTATAAAAAATCTTTAATACCGCCTACCGAACACCGCCGTTCCCAACCGCAACAAATTAGCGCCTTCTTCTACGGCTACTTCGAAGTCCCCGCTCATGCCCATGGACAGGTACTCCATCTTCAACCCCTGTATTTTTTCTTCCAACCGCCTGGACAGCTCCCTGGCCTGGCGGAATACATACCTGACTTCCTGGGCGTCATCACATTCCGGCGCGATTGTCATCAGTCCCCGCAGCTGAATACCCCGCAGATTGCCCACCTCTGCCACAAAATCTTCAGCCTCGGCAGGAGAAATCCCGAACTTTGACTCTTCTCCCGCCACGTTAACCTGAACCAGCGCCTGGACTTTCCTACCCGTCTCAGACGCTGCCCTGTGCATCTCCTCCGCCAGGGACCAGCGGTCAAGTGAATGGACTAAGCTTATATAGCCGAGAACTTTTTTCACTTTATTAGTCTGCAGGTGGCCTATGAAATGCCATTCCAGTTCCGGCGGGAGTTGGGGATATTTATTAAGAAACTCCTGCGCCCTGTTTTCACCAAAACTTGCAACTCCGCAGGCAAGCGCTTCCTTAATAAGATCTACGCCCATATTCTTGCTTACCGCCACAACGCGTATTCCTTCATGCTGGCGACCTGAGCGAAGAGCGGCGGCGCGAATGCGTTCCCGCACATGGTTCAAGTTTTCCAGGACACTCAAAATAAACCCCACCCTTTATTCCACGAACCAGCCTTCCCTGATCAGAACGGGGTTGCTGACATAACGGGCGCCTTCATCAAATCCCTCCCCGGAAACCGCAACCCTGCCGGCAAGTTCCCCCTCAATATCTATGGGCTTCCACTGGGCCTTTTTCTTAACTACCAGGTAAACTCCAGGTTGCTGTGCACGGTAGACCACAGCCCCGCTGGGCACCAGGAGACCTTTAAGCTGTTTTGTTGTTACTACCAGGCGAACCTTCCGGCTGTGAACTATCATTTCAGGGTAACCGGAGACCAGGAAATAGCCTTCCCACCTGTCACCCTTATCCACTGGACTGGATGGCTTTATTCTTAAAGCAAGGTTGTTCCAGGCTGCCTGTAACCACACCGGCTTGTCCGCATAACCAGCGGGGAGCGCCGGTTTAGGTATAGCGCCGTATATAATTACAGGTGAAAGATTGTCAATTATCTTAAATATCGGCTGACCCTTCTCAACCCGGGTCCCCGCGGCAACCTGCTTATCACCTATTTTTTCTAATCCTGGCAAATCTAATACATCTCTGTTGGCAGGGGTGAGCGTACTTTCCAACCCATCCAGATGGTTGCATAATATGCCGGCTGAATCGGTGTATACAGCAACCGCCGGCCCCCCTGTCCCCTGTTCCGGTGAAATCTCGATATCCGCCACTTTCGCCCCTACTTCAAGCCGTCTACCTTCAGGGTGGGTGAAGCGGAGCAAGCCATTGGCTGGTGCCCGCGTCACTTTTTCGTCTTTGAGCAAAATCCCATCCAGAAAGACAGTCTCGCCAACCTCCGCGCTCGTCAGAGACTGCACATCAGATATAGCCGCGGTAATAAATTGCCTGGCCAAAAAAAATGCGCAACATATCAACGCTGTGAAAAGCAAAGCCTTCAAAAGCAGATTTACCGGCTTTTTTCTCCTCCTTGAAGGCATAGGTGACCTGTTTTTATTTGCCATAGTTCATTTAACCCGAAAATTACCTTCAAATGGAAGTCTATTCGACGATACAAAAGCCAACTCCTGCTGCCGGTGCCAAAACCGAAGCTTTTTTTAATAATTTTTACTGTCGCATAGGCCTGATTACCTTGTCTGTCCGGGAAGCGGCAAAAGAAATGAAAACGTGCTTCCCTTGCCTACTTTGCTCTCAACCTGCACCCTGCCGTGATGAGCTTCAACAATATGTTTTACAATAGACAGACCAAGGCCGGTTCCTCCCAGTTCACGGGAGCGGGCTTTATCAGCCCGGTAAAAACGCTCAAAAAGGCGGGACAAGTGTTCCGGTGAAATACCCGATCCGTTGTCCTTCACATCCACCCTTAATTCGCCCTGTTCTAAACTGGCGGCGACGCAGATTGTCCCACCCGGCATGGTATAGTTTACAGCGTTATCGATCAGATTAATCAGCACCTGTCTGAGCATATCAGGATCTCCTTGCACCACAGGCAGATCCTCGGGTAGGTCTGTGGTAATGGTGAGGTTCTTCTCCAAAGCACGGCGACTGATAATGGCCACAATCCGCTTGATTAGATCTACTATATCTATCTTTTCCATGGCAATCACATTATTCTTGTCTTCATACCTGGAGAGGTTCAGCAATTCATCAAGCAGTTTGGTAAGCCGCTCTGTCTCCTTGTTGATAATTTCAAGAAAATTCCTGGCTGTTTTAGGATCTTCCAAAGCCCCGTCCAGCAGGGTTTCCGCAAATCCACGGATAGAGGTCAGGGGGGTGCGCAGTTCGTGGGAAACATTGGCGACAAATTCGCTGCGCATTTCCTCCAGCATTTTCCTGTCCGTTATATTCCTCAGCAGGGCCACAACCTCTCCCCGGTCCTCACCAGTATTTGTCGGAGTAACATATACGCGAAAAACTCGCCGATCGGGGGTCAAAACCTGTATTTGCTTCTTGATTGACTTACCTGTCTCAAGCGACTCGTGCAGGAGTTTCTCCAATTCGTAATCCCGAATAACCCTTACAATGTTTTTACCTTTACTGGCAGGCATGGTGATCCTGAAGAGCTTCTCTACCACCTGGTTGAGCAAAATAACCCGGCCCCAGTTATCCATTATAATCACACCATCGGACATACCGCTCAATATGGCCTGGACTCTGCCTCTTTCGGTATTCAGATCTTCCTCAGTGCTTTTTAAGGTTTTGGCCAGGCAATTTATTGAACGGGCCAGATCACCTATTTCATTCTGGGGAGACACCGGAATATACTGTTCCAGGTCTCCATCAGCTATTTCACTGGCGATAGCTGATACTTCCTGTAATGGGTTGATTAAACTACTGTACATAATCCAGGCCAGCAAAAAAGTACATAAAAATGCCAGCAACACAAAAACCAGCAGGTTTATCCACCCCAAGGTATGAAGTTGGGCCAGCCCGATAAAGACCACAAAAAGAAAAAAGTAACTGGCAACCGATCTCCAGCCTATATTCCTTAAAATTCTAACAATGATTGTCATCAGGAGTCCTCCTTAAAACGGTATCCCACCCCGCGTACTGTCTCTATAAACTCTGCGCAGCCAGGATCAGACTCAAATTTTTGCCTGATATGCCTGATGTGAACGTCAACAGTCCGGGAATCGCCTGTATAGTCATACCCCCACACCTTGTCCAGCAACTGCTCGCGGGTGAAAACTTTACCCTGGTGGCGGGCTAAAAAGCACAGCAGTTCAAATTCTTTCAGGGTAAAATCTTGTTTGACTCCACCTAAATAAATCGCAAACTTTTCTTCGTCAATGACCAGCCGACCAAACTCCAGGCATTTACCTGACGGTGATTTCCCCACCTGCAAATCTCCAGGCTGAAACCTGCGCAGCCGGGCTTTGACCCTGGCTACCAGTTCCCTCGGGCTAAAGGGCTTAACGATATAATCATCGGCGCCCATCTCCAATCCCAGCACCCGGTCAAGTTCCTCAGCCCTGGCGCTCAGCATGATGATCGGAATGTTTCTGGTCATATGATCATTATGCAGTTCCCGGCATACTTCAAGGCCGTTCATGCCAGGCAGCATCACATCAAGCAAAATCAAGTCTGGGGCCTCCTCACGGGCTATCTCCAGACCCCGCGTGCCGTCCAGGGCGGCCAATACCTGGAAGCCTTCCCGTTCCAGGTTATACTTAACCAGTTCCAGGATATTTCGCTCATCCTCAACTACCAGTATTCTGGACACTTTCCATCACCCTTCCGGCAAATACTACTTTAACATTATTATCGCCATCATCCGACCGGTTTTCCCTTTGTGCGCCCGGTAGGAAAAAAACAAATCGCTTTGGCAGGAGGTGCAAATACAAGCAGACAATATATTTTCGGCCTTTAACCCGGCGGCAAGCAGAACGCGACGGTTAGCCTCCCATAAATTTAGCTTCCATTTACCCGGGGAAACAGCCCCGGCCAGATCCGGCAGCCCGGAAATACCGCCCTGGAACTGATTTATAACCTTCTCATCCACTTCATAACAACACGGCCCTATGGAAGGGCCTACACCCGCCAGGCAGTCCCGCGGGTCTGTGCCGAACGTCGCAACCATTTTTTCAACGGTCTTCTGCCCAATTCTCAGCGCCGTACCCTTCCATCCGGCATGCGCCAGGGCAACAACCCTGTTTACCGGGTCAAGAAGAAAAATGGGAACACAATCAGCATAGAAGCTGGCCAGCGGTACGCCCGCTGCGGCGGTAACCAGCGCGTCCGTACCGGGCAGCGCGTCTTTTTCAGAAAAGGCTCCCCTTCCTTTATCAGTCTCCCCGACTACTCTCACAATATCGCCATGAACCTGATTGCCGGCCACCAGTAGGCCGGGATCTACCCCCAGAGCCTGGCAGACCAAAGCCCTGTTGGTTTTTACGTGAGACTCCCTATCTCCGACATGAAACGCGGTATTCAGGCTCTGGCAGGGTC
>JBAZQW010000155.1:0-5766 GCA_041645005.1 Desulfotomaculaceae bacterium
GCGTGATTATGTTTTTTGTTCCTTCATGTATCTCAATAGCGCCCTCTCTTAAGGCAGCCTCTGCCGTTAAGATAGGCTCATATTGCTCATATTCCACTTCGATCAAGCGCAATGCTTTCACCGCCGTCAGCTCATCCACGGCAATGACGGCGGCAATTTCATCACCATAAAGGCGCACCCTGCGGGTCAGCAGATGGCGGTCTGCCACGTCCTGATGCTCCGGGTCCTTGTGATAGGGGTGGCCCGCGGTCGGAAATGTGTGTTTGGGAACATCATCATAAGTGACCACCGCGACTACCCCGGGCAGCGCCCTGGCTTTGCTCACATCAAGCCTTTTGACCCAACCGTTGGCAATCGTGCTGCGGAAAACCTTGACCTGCAGCATATCCTTGACAAAAATATCATCCACGTAATCCGCCATACCGCGCACCTTGGCGGCAGCGTCTACCCGCTTGACACTTTTCCCTACACTCTGCATTTTGCTCACCTTTCTCACGAAAAGCAATTTTGAAGCTGGCGATGCTTTTGTACAAGCATTTTAACAAATACATTTTAAGGATAACAAGGAAAACGGGATGGGTCAAGAATATCTGGCAGGGGTATCAAAGAGTCGCCAGCTTGTGACGCCGGCGACTCTTCTTCAATTTCACGCTAATTTTTCTACTCCTGCCGCCGCTCACCCGCTACCGCTTCGGCCAACCTGGCGATGCTGGAAGCCAGGGCATCCAACTTGCTCTCGATACGCACCAGCAGGTACGCGGCCACGGCCATGGGAAAACCTACATCGCCCACTGCCTGCAGGAAATTTTCCAGCTACAGTCACTCCTTTCAAAGTAAGAATAAAACACGGCGCCACCCAGCCCGGACCAACCGGGTTAACTATCCTGGGATAACGCCGTGTCGCGGCGGGGCTCACCGATCACCCCGCTTTCTATGATCAACGCCCTAACTTAAGCGGGCGGGTCGTAAAGGTCGTCGGTGCTGCTGTCTATGACTTTGATATCCTGCTTGGATACCAGGTCACCACCCGCACTGGTAAAGATGTTGCGGGCAACGACCAGGTCCATGGCTGTCTGAATCTCAGCGGTAGTTATGTCGCTCCTGGGGTTGTCCAGGGTGATAGTAACGTTTTTACCAGCCTGATTGAGAAACACCATGCGCAGCGTTCTGGCTGTAACGGCCAATCATATCCCTCCTTTCTTTTATATTCTTTTTTCAGTATTAAACCTCAACCAGTTGAGCTCCGTCCACGCGGGAGATACCGCTTAGCGGATATCCCTGCAGACCGGCCAGGGCGGTGGCCACGTCGAACAGGTCCTGGTCGGACGCGGCAGACTTGGCGTTGGTCAGGTTCTTGTTCCGGTAAACCGGGTTGCCGCTTGAATTTACGCCGGTCTGGAGTTCAAGCCTGAGTACGGAATTGGCAGGCACTTTGCTGACAGCCATTTATTCACCTCCTTTTGGGCGGAAGGCCGAACATACAAGCCTTCAGCAATTTTTCTAATGCAGGGGGTGAGGCGGGCCGGAAAAACATTTTGGGGCGGTAAAATGTTTTTCCATTTGCCCGCCCCAAACGTATGTTCCTGTTATTATATTAGCAAATTGGTAATAAGGTGTCAATAGTAAAAAAGGAATTTATTACAAACAAATATCGACAATTTTCCGGACAGACGGTTTCCGGCTAACGTACTGCTTGCTGATGACGACACCTTGCCCTGCCTGTAAAAAAACCTTATAGGAGACTATGCGTCTTGTAGCCGACCACCTTTTAAAATATCTGGCCAAGAAACCGTGCCTGAATATTTTGAATTAAACGTCGCTCTGCAACGCTAGTGATTTCTTATAGAAGACTCTGAATATCTTTTAACTTTTCTCTCGTCATGGCGGCAATGGCGCCTGTGTCGGCCATGATTAGGTTGAATGATTTTTTCCTGAAAGGCTGGATCTCTTTTATTTTTGAGATATTAACGATATAGCTTTTGTGGCTGCGAATAAATACATTTCTGTCCAGACTATTCTCAAATGATTCCAGGGTTCGCCTTGTCCTGATTATTTTATCCGGCAAATAGATAAGTGTGCTCTTTCCTTCCCTTGTGATAAATATTATTTCCTTGGGGTCAAACATTGTTACGCCGGTGTCCGAGTTGACAACCATTCTTTTATAGCCCTCAGTACGCGCCGTTAAATTGCAGGAGATCTTTTCAACCGTAATTTTGATACGGTCTATGCTGAAGGGTTTTAGTAAATAATCGTAAACGTAATATTTAAATGCTTCCAGGGCAAATTCCTCGTGGCCGGTGGCCAAAATAATATAGGTTCTCTTTGTTCTGTCGGTGTCGTTTAATTCGGAAACCAGACGTGCTACCTGCAAACCGTCCAGACCGGGCATTTCAACGTCAATAAAAGCAATGTCCGGCCTTGTGTTCACTATTAAGCGGTATCCGTCGTCGCCATTGTCAGCTTCTCCTATAAGACTAAGATAGGGTATTTCAGAAAGCATTTTTTTAAGGATAAGCCGAGACCCCTTTTTGTCCTCAACAACCCTGTCCTTTTGTGGAGTAATTCGGCTGAAGCATTAAAACTGCTTCCTCTTCCTTGGCGCTGCAATTATTAGTAGTAGATATCGCGAGCGAATTATCCTGCCGGTCAATTATCACTGATATTTCCTTGTTCGGCGTTGCACTGTTTTCTGTTGCTTCTATAGCGTTATCAAGCAAATTGCCTATTATTGAGATCAGGTCAGTGTTGTTTATGCGTAAGTTATTGAGGCTGCCTGTAATGCTAAGTTTAATATCGATGCCCTTAGATTCGGCCAGCCCAACCCGGCTATATATCAATGCACTAATCATGGGGTTGTCAGTTCTTAATATTTCTCTTTGAACTGACCTTTCCTGATAAATGCTATTGATATGTTCCCTGGCCTGCTCATACTCACCAAAATCAATTAAGCCTTTAATTGTATCAAGGTGAATGCTGAAGTCGTGTTTTTGCTTGCGAATGCTGAGTATTAAATTTTCGAGGTAGGGCAGATGTTGTGCAGTAGCCCTAAAAACATAATCCTCTCCCATAAATATGGTTATCTTAATAATTGCATAGATCGAGGTTCCTGTAAGAGCAATGATCAGAAATGTGTCAATAAATTTAATGGCATTCCATAGATCAGCTAAAACACCCTTATCAAGGAATATTTGAGTCGCGTCATTCAAGTAGATAATGGCTATAACTGGGGTCAGCAACAGCATTATCATAGGCAATAATTTTTTGATGAATTGTTGCCGTTCTTCCTCAGAGTATATACCCCTGGTCCTCAACAATCGTAACAAACTTAGATCATACCGCCTAACAATAGCATAAACAAGAAGAACCGCGATGCCACAAATTAACAGGACGGCATACCTTTGGTTTAGATTTGCTTTTGATGCTGCTATAGTCGTATTTGATATATAGAAATAAAAGTTAAGAGTATAGGTCTTAATTATTGAATCCAGGAATTCTCCTATAACAGCAATTGACAAAGCAGTTAAAACATCTACTTTTAAAATGAAAAAAGAGGCTAATGCCATGCCTCCAATGAGTACGACCACATCCGGGCCGGTATCAAGTTGAAAATAGTGAACTGTAAAAAAGACAATATACCCTGATACGCAAAGAAGCAAGAACTGTTCAATTTTCATGCGAATTCCAATTAGTGCGCTGCCAACCAAAACCACTGAAACAGTCGGTAATATGCCGTTAATAACGGCCTGCACGAATAAAAACAGCATGGGATAGGTGGCAATATAATCCATTATTTTAAATACCATTCCATTCAAGTAAGTAATATTTAACTATTGTACCTTTTCATGCCCGATAATGACCCTTTCGCGCATTACTTGACCCTGTTGTGCGCTCTAATAACCCACTTGCACCAAGGTTATATATTTATCTAAAGATATTTGCTAGAGTCATTATGAAATCCTGTCCATAGTCTCTAAATAAGGAGAATTCATTCACTAGATCAGGATACCACACAGTCTACATCTAATCAAGTTCTAAAAAAGTTCTCCTATGACGAATTTTTGAGTTCTATTGCGGACTATAAGTACATTAGAAAGCTTCTTGTAATCAAGCTGCTCTACATCCTCAGCAGCATGAAAATTTTGGGCTTTTATAATAAATATTGGCAGCTAATTGCTCTTCTGATATTGTTTTGCAATCTAATTCATAGACAGGTTCCTAGTGAGGTTTTGCCAAAGCCCGAGATCGGGGCATAAAAACACGGTACTATACCCTTGAAAGTGTCTTATGCGCCTTTTTAGGATCGTATATGTTATGCTAAATCGTGTTTTTTTGCATCAATATCATAAGTTGACAACAATCTTAAATGTTGCATAATATGACATGCCATGTTAAAATAAACAAGGTTTTTCCATAATTTATCATTTAACTATTTAGATAGATTTCCGTTTATCTATAGAAAATAATACACTACTTGATTTGGTTTTTGGTGAACAAAATGGGGTGTAAGTCAATTGGGCTTAGGAATTGATCGGGGTATCTTAACAGTAGATAAATATCAAATTACCTCACCGCCTGATATTAATGTACTTCAAGGAATATTTCAGCAGGAAGGTATTATAATAAATTATTTCCCCTTTTGCGGCAATATAAATGCTATCTATGTACGAACACTGGATGGAATAGAAATGCTTACAATAAAGAGCAACCTGACCGAAATCCAGATAAAGTGTTTATTGGCCTATGGATATGCCTACCGAGCTTTAAACCAGCCCTTTAACCCATGTACTCATGTTAAAGTAATAAAAAATTATTTAGAATACGAAATTGATACTGAAGCTGAAGATTTTACGGCAATATTACTGGTACCTCCTTTAGCTCTGTCTATCACAGACAGTCATATACCCGCATGCAAAATCTGCAGTATAGCCAATGTCCCTGAATCACTGGCCCTGCGAAGAATAGAAATTGCCAACAAATATTCTATTTAAAACAAATATGTTATGCCTCCAGGAGGTGGAAAATGGTGAACATTAGAAGAATAAGCATAACCGGCGTAATTTGCTTTTTATGGTTACTTACCCTTGCGGGTCCGGCAGCAGCGGATACCAATTATTGGGTAAACACCCCTCCTACCGTGATTGACGGTGGTTTCCAGCAAATAAATGGTCAACTGACCATTGAAGGGACAACAAAAATTACCTTTACAGGTGACAGCACAAAGGATCGGTAGGAAGTTGAAGTTGTACTGCCAATCTTTTCATAACTGCCGTAACTGTAGGTAGTTTTATAAATGTTGTAACTCTGAGCTCCAGAAAAAGCCGACCAGCTTATATTAATCTGGGTACCGTTATTTTCCGCTCTAACTCCTCTTACTGTACCGCTAGAAACCTGCAGATAAACGTCTTCTGCACTCGTAGTTTGTCCCTCAGTAATTGTTACCTGATCGGCATTGCTAGAGTCCGGATGGTTGTTATACCACTGTTCTAAATAATCCGCACCATATTGAGCATTGTACTCGGCTGGATTAAATTGTACTTGGTAGTTTACTGCGGGTAGCCAGTCTATTGAATATTCTCCGTTTGAATTGGTGGTATCATCAGAATATGTATCACTAGGATCTATAACTGTTACAGTTACATCCGGTAATGGTTGATTATTGGAATCATAAATTCTTCCTGTAATAGAACCACCCTTGTGCAATTGCCCATTAATATTGGCAACCGCTTGTCCTTCACTAACTGGTATCAAAGTTGGCAATCCTGAAAT
>JBAZQW010000157.1:0-5688 GCA_041645005.1 Desulfotomaculaceae bacterium
TCCTCTGCTACCTCCGCTTTTTAAATGGATTGCGATCACTATTGATATTCCATTGAGACTTTAATTTTCCTTTTCTATGTGCTGATATCTACAAAAATACAAATTTTTGTTTATTAATGGTTTGACTTGAGTTTGAAACTTTAAATTTAGAAACCCACTAATACCAAGGCTTTGAAGACAATATTAACAGACGTACCACTACACCCCTTCCGTTTCAGGAAAGAGCGTCAGGTTGATTTGTTCCGGTTTTTCTCGTTTTTGCTCAGTATTGCTTTTGTTCTCTAATTTCGTAATTTGTAGCGGAGGGCGAATACCCAGCGCCCGAAAGGCCTCGTTAGCCTTCCCAACCAGTTCCGTGCGAGATAAGTACCGGTCTTCTCCGATGGTTAACTCAACCGCTCTTAGCTGCTGCAGATCACGCAGTAAATATATGTACTCTATATCAATATTTTTCTCAAGAAGCTTTCTTCGCAGGGCTGATTCCAGTACCAGGGCTAAAAAGCAAACCATAATGTGGCCCCGTACCCGGCTATCTTTCCAGTGATAAACCGGTCGCAAATCCAGGCTGGATTTAATCTCCCGGAAGGCCCGTTCCACCCGCCACAGGTCTTTGTAGGCCAGGGCTACCTGGTCGGTATCCAGTATGGAATTAGTACGTAAAACGTATTTGCCGTCATAGCGGGCTTCTTCTTTCAGTACCTTTTGGTCAATACCGACGACGGCGTCTTTTTTCAGCAACAGGTAACGGCGGTAGCCACTGTTGCCGACCAATGATTTGACACCGTTGTTTTTAATCTGACTTTCCAGCTTTACAACCATTTCCTCCCGTGTTTTTTGGTCATACTCAGCCTGGAGGGGGTTGTAGCAGATAATGTACCGGTCGGCGTCGTACCAGACCTCTTTCACTTTCAAGTTATTCCGCACTACCTTGTACCTGCCGCCGGTTCTTAATACCTCGCCGACATCGTTAACTTTGCGCATACGCATGCCGACAATGTATTCAATGTGGTTTCGGTCCAGTTCATCTAAAATTTCTTTACTAACCATGCCCCGGTCTCCGACAAAGATTACCCGGCTCAAGTTAAATCGCTTGCGGAGATCAACAATGATTTGCCTGAAAGTCACGGTATCGGAGGTGTTGCCCGGAAAGACCTCGTGGGCGATAGGGATGCCCGCCTGGGTCATCACAACACCAATCATCACCTGGACCCGATCCGGGCGGTTGTCTTTGGAATAACCGAAATGACCCAATTCGGCAGGACCCTTTCCTTCGAAGTACGTAGAGGTGGTATCCCAAAAGACCATGTCCACTTTTAAGTCAAAATAGCTTTGGGTGCGATTGAAGAGTTCAAGCTCGATGGTTTCTTTGTGCTCGGCAAGCAAATCAAGGGATCTATAAAAATGGTGCAATTCCAACTTCGCAAAAGCCGGCCGGTATACCTCATTAATCCAGTGGTTCACACCTCGCTTGGAGAGTGGGTCGCTGATTCTATTAAGCACCATGGCGTAAACGGCCTCGGCTAGTTGTTCAGACGTGTAGGCACTGGAGAAAGACTGCTGCAAGATAGCGCCTAAGTGAAGTTTGTCCCAGAGATGGCGAAAGATAAACTCCAGTCCCCACTCTTTCGCGTTGTGGACCAGTAGTTTATGAGCCTCAGCCTGAATCCACTTTTTCTCGGAGAACTTGGCCAGGCTTGCAATCAGGCGGTCTATATCACCATCCTGCAGCTCTTCGATGCGGCCCATGTTCAAGAGGACCCTTTGGCGCACATTATCATTCTCACGAACGGATTCAACAATTTGTATGTAGGTCCTTTTGGAACCATCTTTATTTGTAAATGTTTTAGTTCTCGCATACATGGCATGAATATTATACCATATTATTGCGTATTTAAAAAGACAATATTAGGCAAAACGTGGCAGCACAATTTTGAAGTTTTCAGGAACGACCCCTTGATTTTACTGGGTTCGCGGGCTCAAAAGGGCCTAAAACGGGCTGAAAGTTTCAAACTTGAGTCATGGTTTAAAAATGTCACGCGTAAATTCAATTCATTCAGATAGCTTTTTCAGGTTAAATATTTTGTGGTACTCATAAAATATCCAGAACAAGATCCAGTCAGCTAGATATGACCACCAACTATTCCACCATTGATGGTATGTCAGGTGGTTTGTAGTATGATAGACTAACTCCAGGCTGATTGAAAATCCTGTCCAAATAAACCAGTAGCCGAACATTAACCGGAAAGTCTGTTCCTTTGGCAGCCACTGGATAAATAAGTATGTTACCACTATATAAACTCCAAAATCATCATGTAGAGATATCAATAAAGGGTTTCCGTTTTCATAATGCCACAGTGAATAATAATGCATTATGTGATCTGTAAGACATCCAAGAAATGAAGCGAAAAGTGATACAGGGAACAGCTCTCTCCAACGTTTTTTGTCGGCGAGCAAAATCCAGAGAATCCATGCTATGATAAAAATAACTGCTTGAAACAATTTAAATCCTCTTTTCTTTAGAACCTTGTGCTGTTAGGCAAATCGCCAGTCCGATTACAATTATTCCCCTGTAATTTAGTTTTACCCAAAAATAATAGAGCCCGGTTTTCACGGGCGGAAGTTGAGGACAACTATTTTAAATGTAGGCCGAATGAATTCGCGCCTTGTCAACTAGAGTTTAATCCGCGCAATGAGCACCCTCACGTCCCGGAGCGTATGAAGAATCAGCGCTGCCATGATCACAGTGGCCAGTAAAAGAATAAATAGAAGAAAGACCTTAAAGTTAAAACCAGTGAAACTAACATCCTGCAATAGCCGGGTAACTGCCATGACCGGCGCCGCTGTTTCTTCCAGTGTGCCGGCCCACGTGCAGGCCAGATACGTATATAGTCCGGCCAGGCAGGTATGACAGACCCGTGAAACAACAAACGGCAGCATTCTGATGTCAGTTTCTGAAATCATGCTTGCTACCTGGGCATGGACTGAAAGGCCGCTCCAGGCCAGGATCATTCCTACCGCAACCACCTGCTGCATCAGCGGCGCGGCGGCCTCACTGGCCAATTTGGAGCCTATGGTCATCTCAAAGAAACCGCTGCCAAGCGCTGGAAGAATATCAGGAGCGAAACCCAGCGGCAAAAGAAATAGGCCCAGGGTCCTGGCAAAGGCTTCAATAATTCCGGCGGTGCTCATAAGCTTTATGATTACGGCGAAAAGAATTATGAAACCACCTATATTGAGCAGGTTTGCGACGGAATTCTTCACAGCGTCTCCCATGATTTTACCCACAGGCCTGTTTTCCTGTCTTTGCTGCTTCAGCATTTTTCTAAAGGCCTGTCTCACCACACCTCGCCCGCTCACGGGTGGTTCGGCCAGGCGCTCGGGATCACCGCCGGCGTAAAAGCGCAGGATCAGGCCCAGGGTCAGGTTTGACATATAATGCGCGCCGGCTATCAGTACGCCCAGACCAGGGTTGTTGAACATTCCTACTGAAACGGCAACCAGCATGAAGAGAGGGCTGGAGTTGTTGGTGAAGGACATCAGTCGTTCGGCCTCGACCCTGGTGCACAGGCCGTCTGAGCGCAGCCTGGCGGTTAGCATGGCGCCTATAGGATAACCTGAGGTAAAGCCTACCGCCACTACAAAAGAGCCGGCGCCGGGCACCTTGAAAAGGGGGCGCATAACCGGCTCTAAGAGCACTCCCATAAAATGGACCACGCCAAAACTCATCAGCAGTTCGGAAGCTATAAAAAAGGGCAGGAGTGAAGGGAATACTATATTCCACCAGGTCTTTAGTCCTGTGACAGAACCTTCAAATACGATGCGCGGGTTATAAATCATAGCGGCTGTAAACGCCAGCGCCAATACTGTCCAGCCCAGGCGGGCAATGTCCTTGCGACTGTTGTTTTTGAATTTTCCAACCAACGTAAATCCGCTCCTTTTTGGACAGCCTAGGAAAAGTATATTGCCTCTATTGAGCTGTAATGAATCAAAAAGGAAAATTCTTGACAAAACACCGCCTTCTTAATATAATTTGTGTTGTTGAATTCGGAGTGATATATTGTGCTGCAGCTTGATGTTGCCAGACTAAAAAGGTCTTCAGGGGATACAGCCCGTTTTGATCTGCTGGAGCATTTACCCCCGCTGGAGTTATCCGGGGATGTTATTAGCTTTGTTGAACCGGTTAACGCCCGGCTATCTGCCTTAAATACCGGCAAAACCCTTGCAGTAACCGGGATAGTCAGCGGACAATTGGAGCTCAAGTGCGGGCGCTGCCTGGGATCCTTTATTTATGAATTTGAAGTGCCTTTTGAAGAAAACTATGCCATGACGCAAGAAAAGCCGGCCGAGGATCTTCTTTCTTTCTCCGGGGATTTTCTGGACGTGGCGCCGGAAGTTGAAAAGAGTATCTATCTGGCTTTGCCAATGAAAGCTTTATGCAGCGAGGAATGCCAGGGGCTTTGTCATGTATGCGGCCGGGACCTTAACGAAGGCGCCTGTGGTTGTGCCGCCGAGGAGTTTGACCCGCGTTTAGGTGTCTTAAAAGAACTTTTAAAGAAAGATTAGAGCCGGATTCATAAGACCTAAAGTGCGAATAGATTCGTGCTCTAAGGAGGTGTGTAAATATGGGAGTACCAAAAAGGAAATCTTCCAAACAGCGTGGCAGGCAACGGCGCGCCGCAAATATGAAACTCGAAGTTCCCGCATTGGTTAATTGCCCGCAATGCCATGCCCTGGTTATGCCGCACCACCTGTGCTCCGAGTGCGGGTACTATAAAGACAGGGAAGTCATTGCCACAAAATAAGACAAATACTAAAGCACTATTAATAAGCTCACTAGCCACAACAGGAGCTTATTTTTTTTCCATTTACTTGCAAATAAACTGAATGCACATTATACTATATTTAGTACCTGGTACTAAATTTTTTGTTGATATTTGACATGGTGAGATTGTGGGCGGAGAGACTATGAGTAAACCGGAAAGGCAGCAGCGCCTGGCCAGATATCTGGATAGCGACCCCTTCCTTACGGATGAGGATCTGGCACAGATCTTTAAGGTAAGCGTTCAGACTATCAGGTTGGACAGGTTTGAACTGAAAATACCTGAACTGAAGGAAAGGCTGAAGAGCGTGGCCAAGGGCGCCGTTTCGCTGCCCAGAACGCTGTCCGGCAAGGAATTGATGGGTGAACTGATAGATTTGGATGTAGGCAGTTCGGGGATGTCGATTTTGCCTGTCGGATCTGATATGACTTTGAGTAAAACCCGTTTTTTAAGAGGGCATCATTTGTTTGCCCAGGCCAACTCACTGGCTGTGGCGGTAATTGACGCCGAGGTTGCTTTAACCGGGGTCGCCAGGGTCAGCTTTAAACGTCCGGTTGTATGCGGCGAAAAAGTTCTGGCGAGAGCGGTTATTAAAATAAAAAAAGGCAATAAATACATGGTAAAAGTTACCTCATACGTGAAAGATGAAGTTGTATTTCAGGGTAGGTTTCTAATTTTCGCAGAACTTGAGGAGGTCGTGCCGCAGTGAAAATAGCTGTGGATGCAATGGGTGGGGACTATGCTCCCCGGGAAATAATAAAAGGCGCCCTCCAAGCCGCGGCTGAATACGGGATAGCGGTAATCCTGGTGGGGAATGAAGCACAGATTAACGCTGAGCTGGCGGGCAATAACTCCGGTGGGATGGTAA
>JBAZQW010000158.1:0-5614 GCA_041645005.1 Desulfotomaculaceae bacterium
GACCGCGGCTGCGGCATGACCCCGGAGCGGGACCACTGGTGGAATGAGCTTATGGTCGGCGCCCCACGCGACTGCGAGGCGGAACAGATGGACGCCGAAGATCCCCTCTTCATCCTTTACACCAGCGGCAGCACCGGCAAGCCCAAGGGAGTGCTGCATACCACCGGCGGCTATATGTTGTATGCCACGGTTACCTTCAAACACATCTTCGACTACCGCGACGAGGACGTGTTCTGGTGCACGGCGGACGCCGGTTGGGTCACCGGGCACAGCTATATCATCTACGGGCCGCTCTCGGCCGGAGCCACCTCACTGATGTTTGAGGGAGTGCCCCACTACCCTGAGCCTGACAGGTTCTGGGAAGTGGTGGAGCGCTATCAGGTAAACATATTCTACACCGCCCCCACCGCGCTGCGGGCGGTGATACGCTCAGGCGACCAGTGGCCGCAAGGCCGTGACCTGAGCAGCTTGCGCCTGCTTGGCACAGTGGGTGAGCCAATTAACCCGGAAGTCTGGATGTGGTACCACCAGGTCATAGGCAACGGGCGGTGCCCAATCGTGGACACCTGGTGGCAGACCGAAACTGGCGGCATATTGATCTCGCCGCTGCCCGGCGCATTCCCCACCAAGCCCGGCGCCGCCACCCTACCCTTTTTCGGTGTCAACCCCAAAATACTTAGAGAAGGCGACAGCGAAGCAGGTGTTAACGAAGGCGGCTACCTGGTGATGACCAAGCCCTGGCCCGGCATGATGCGCGGAGTCTACGGCAACCCGGGCCGGTTTAAAGAAACCTACTTCGTGCAGTACCCCGGCTACTACTTCACCGGGGACGGGGCAAGACGGGATGAAGACGGTTACTACTGGCTGATGGGGCGGGTTGACGACGTAATCAACGTCTCCGGCCATCGGGTCGGGGCAGTGGAAGTGGAGAGCGCCCTGGTTGCGCATCCGGCAGTGACGGAGGCGGCGGTGGTGGGCTATCCGCATGAGATTAAGGGGGATGGCGTCTATGCCTTCGTTACACTAAAGGAAGGCTTTTCGGCCACACAGGGGCTGAAAAAGGAGTTAATCGAGCATGTGCGCAAAGAAATCGGTCCCATCGCGGCGCCGGATATAATTCACTTTACCGACGCCCTGCCCAAAACCAGAAGCGCCAAAATCATGAGAAGGATCCTGAAAAGAATCGCGGCCGGCGACACAGATGGTTTCGGCGATACCACCACACTGGCCGACCCGACCGTGGTGGACCGGTTGGTAGCGCAGAGAAAAGAAATTTAAAAATAACGTAATAAAAGAGGGAATGCCTTTTCAAAAGGATGTTCGCCGAATTGTGTCGAACCTTCACATAAAAGTAACCCTACGGAATAGAAAGGGGTTTGGACTGCGTTTGTTTAGGCAAAAAACCGCCCTTGCCTTGAGCGTGCTGGCGATGTTCATGCTCGGTTTTTTAACCTGGCAGCCCCTTGAAGGCCCTTCTCAGATTAAAAGAAATGGCTTGCTGTCCGGCAACAACTCTGAAACCAGGCAGGCAGCACCGGAAGAGCTTCAGCAGGATACTAAAGAAGCGGGAGCCCATGAAAGCATAGAAAAGCTATCTGCACAGGCCAGGGGTGTGCATGTCTCATTCAGGTGGGCCGGGGCAGACGACAGGTGGAATGAGACGCTGGCTTTGATTGACAGTGCCGGTCTAAACGCCGTCCAGCTCGACCTGAAGGATGAGTCCGGGCGGTTGGGGTACACATCACAGGTCAAAATGGCCGGGGAAATAGGCTCCGGTCTGGTAATACTGCCTATGAAAGAGCGCCTAAAAGATCTTAAAGACCGGGGCATCTATTCCATTGCCCGGATAGTGGTTTTCCGTGACCCTTTTTTAGCGCAAAAAAGGCCGGATTTGATGGTGAGGACCGCTGGCGGCAGCCCGCTGGCAGAAGGAACCTGGGTGGACCCGTACAGCAAGGAAGTACAGGATTACAATTTAGATCTGGCCATAGAGGCTTATCAGTTGGGGTTTAACGAGGTCCAGTTCGACTATATCAGGTTTCCGGAAGGCGGGGCGGCGGAAACAGCCGTATACAGCTGCAAAGCGGGAGACGACACCCGCACCAGGGTTGATGTCATAGCCGGTTACCTGAGTTATGTCAGGTCGGCGATAACCTGGGACAGGCTGTTTTCAGCGACGGTATTCGGATACATGTCCATTGCCGAAGACGACCAGGGCATAGGCCAGCGGCCTGAACGCATGGCCCCTTTCGTTGACTACCTGTCGCCAATGTCTTATCCGTCCCATTACGGGCCGGGCAATTATGGCTTCGACAACCCCAACGCTTACCCATATGAAGTAATAGACGCCTCTTTAAAAGGTTTCAAACCGCTGGTCGAATCGAGCGACTGCCGGCTGCGCCCCTGGCTGCAGGCGTTTTCATGGTCGCCGCCCCCCTACGGCAGAAATGAAATCAGGGCACAGATAAACGCCTCGGAGGACAACAACATCAAAACCTGGCTGCTCTGGAACGAGGATGTATCTTATAAGCCGGAAGAGATAGCTCCTTAGCGAGTTCCTAAAATTTTCTTGCGTTTGCCGTTGACATGTAAATGAACCAATTTTATACTTATGGTCAGTAAAGGTCAACACAAAATAGGCCCATCAAGGCAAATCCCGGTTAGGAGGTTAACACATGTCAGACACTTTCTCCAAGGAGAACTTTGAAACCAGGGAGTTTCAGGCTGAAGTCAAACAACTTCTTGATATCGTGGTCAATTCCCTGTACACAGAACGCGAAATCTTCCTGCGGGAACTGATCTCAAACAGCGTGGACGCCCTGGAAAAATTCCGCTACGAGTCGGTCGTAAGCAGTGACCTGGCGGAGAAGGACACCCTGCCGCTGGAAATATCCATAGAAGTTGACGAAAGTGACCACACCGTCACAGTCACTGATACCGGCATCGGCATGACCAGGGAGGAACTGGTTGAAAACCTTGGCACCATCGCCCACTCCGGGTCCAAAAATTTTATCCGGCAGTTAAAAGATTCAGACCAAAAAGACCTCAACCTTATCGGCCAATTTGGTGTGGGTTTCTACTCCGCTTTCATGGTAGCCCAAAAAATACGCGTCCTGACCCGCTCTTACCGCCCCGGGGAACCCGGCTGCGAGTGGATATCGGGCGGTATCGGCAGCTATGATCTGGGGCCGGCCGAAGGACTGCAGAGGGGCACAAAAATTGTGCTGGAGATGAAAGAAGACGCCGGTGATTTTACAAAGGCGGACAGAATAAAAGAATTGATCAGGCAGTACTCCAGCTTTGTCCCTTTCCCCATCAAGGTAAATGGCGAACAGGTCAATACGGTCCAGGCCATCTGGACTCGCAATAAGAGCGAAGTAAGCGATGAAGAATACAACGATTTTTACAAATTCATCGCCAATGCCTTTGACGAGCCGCTTTACCGGCTGCATTTTTCAGCTGACGCGCCGCTGGCCATTAACAGCCTGCTGTTTGTGCCAAAACATAATTATGAGCGGTTCGGCTTCGGCAGAATGGAGCCGGGCATCAACCTGTACAGCAGAAAAGTCCTGATTCAGCAGCATTCCGAAAATATTCTGCCCGAATGGCTGCGCTTCGTCAAGGGCGTGGTGGACAGCGAGGATATACCGCTCAACATTTCCCGTGAGACTACCCAGGACAGCGCGCTGATGACCAGGCTGCAAAAAGTTATCACCGGGCGTTTTCTCAAGTTCCTGAATAAACAGTCCCAGGAGGACCCCGCCGGGTACGCCGAGTTCTGGAACACTTTTGGTATGTTTCTAAAAGAGGGGGCAACCACGGATTTTACCTACCGGGACGATCTGGCCAAACTGCTGCGGTTTGAGTCCTCCGGGTCCGAACCTGGCCAGTTGGTGGCACTGGCCGACTATGTTGGGAGAATGAAGGAAGGGCAAAAGGATATTTATTTCATCAACGGTCCTTCAAAGGAAGCCATTGAATCAGGCCCCTACCTCGAAGTTTTCCAGAACTGTGACTACGAGGTGATTTACACCTATGAACCTATAGACGATTTCGTTCTCAGCAACTTGCGGGAATACGAAGGCAAGAAAATTGTTTCAGCCGACAGCGCCAATTTGGAACTTCCCGGCCTGGCAGAAAGTCCAGGCGAGGAGCCGCTTGACAGCGAAAAGACAGAAGCCCTGACAGTGTGGCTCAAGGAGATCCTGGGGGAAAAGGTAAGCGAGGTCAGAAGCTCGGTACGCCTGGTGGAAAGCCCGGCCATCATGTTAAACCTGGACGGCATGTTAACCAGCAGCATGCAGCGGGTTATGCAGGCGGCGCATAAGGACTTCGGCGCCCTGGGCAGAAAAGCCCTGGAGATTAACACCCGGCACAAGCTAGTTAAGCGCCTTTCCTCCCTGCGCGAAGAAGATCCGGATTTTGCCCGGATCGTAGCGGAGCAGATTTTTGACAACGCGCTCATATCAGCCGGCCTGGTAGTCAACCCACGACCTATGGTCGAGCGTATTTATCAAATACTTGAAAAGGCTTTGTAACAGGCAAACTAGAAAAAGCCGCTCTGAAGAGAGTGGCTTTTTTTTCAGACTGCTACTTGCGGAAGGATGTTGGTGTAGTCGCAGGATTTCGCCCCTGGAGAATGTCTTCCATCCGCTTTTTCACTGCTTCATTGAACTCCGGGTGGGTCAGGATATAAAACCTCCCCCTGATACTTACTATATTTTGACAAAACCAAATGAAGGCAATCTTTACCATTTTGTCAACTTAATGTTGCCTGGAAAGCCCTCACTTAACAGGTTACCCTCTTACATATTTTGAGCCGGGCGGACAACTGCCCCGCTTAGAAAAAGGTCAATCTCCCTGTCTAAAATATCCGTTAAAGATTTTTCCGGAAAAGCCAGCCAGGCCATCATCATTGAAGCGCTGAGCCATTCCAGGTGGTTTGACAACTCTTCAGCCGGTATGTCCCGCCTGATTTCACCATCCTCCTGGCCTATCCTGATAACTGGAGTCAGAATGTTGTTAAAACCGCTTCTCATATTTTCATCCCCCAAAGCTTCCAACGACCTCTGCATCATATAGACCATATATTTTTTAAGAATATCTTCATGAAGATTATTCTCAAACCACTGCAGCAATTGACGCAATAGTACAGTCAACCGTGACCGGGTGTCGGGCAGTCGCTCCAGTTTACTAACCGCTTCAGTCCCTGTATCTCTCAGAGCTATCTGCACATATTCATGAACGATGGCCTCTTTAGCGGGAAAGTGGTTGAATATGGTCCCTTTGGCGACATCCGCCTCTTCGGCTATTTGCTCCACCGTGGTCCTGTCAAAGCCCTGTCTGTTAAAAAGGTCGACCGCCACAGAGATGATCTTCTTTTTGGTCTCTTCTTTTTTACTTTCAGTTCTGTTTTTTCTGACTGGTTCCATTTTGCCCCTTTCTATACTAAGTATATTGCTATATTTGGTTTATTGTTGACCTGAATTTATTTTACCAATTTTTTCATAGGATGACAAGGATAAATGAACAATATTTATTATTTTTCATATTATATTTATGGATTATTTGATAATAATTGGTAATGGAGTGAGTCAACATGAGCGATAAAGCA
>JBAZQW010000159.1:0-5604 GCA_041645005.1 Desulfotomaculaceae bacterium
GACTTGAAAAGTTACTTAAAAGTGGTACGGAAACATACACTCCCCATCTAATGGGTCAAACCATTGCACTGCTTACGGGCTATGAGTTCCCAAGTGACGAACAGTTGAAAAAGAGGCAGTCCGATATGCTGAAGTGGTCGGTCTTTATGGACGAGTGGCAAACTATTTATGAACAGCTGACTGAAGCCGAGGGTTATGGGCGTGCCCTGGCCGACAAGTGCCCTGCCCTGAAAGAGCAATATCAGGAAAGCCTCGAAGCCCTGAACAGTGCACGGGGATACTTGTGGACAACTGCCTCTTCTCAAACGCTAGCCGCACACGATGTGGCCGCCATGGTTCACCGCAGCTGGTCCACACTGCACTGGCTTTGGGAAGCCAATCACCAGCCCACCATACCACCACAAAAGGTCCCTGCACCAACGAAGGGAGGGTTTTCAACAGATATCAAACTGGCTTATGAAATCTGTCAAGAAAGCTTTAAGAAAGCCTACGACTCGGTGCTAAAGGGAATGTCCCGCATACTGGATTTAGACGGGGTAGGATTTCGTGAATGGCTTTGGTTATGCGTAGACGGCTCTGCGATCTTGCTGAGCTTATTCAGCGCGGTTGCGGCCGGCCTCCTGGCTCTTTATTTTACCAACAATTCCTTCGGGGGTCTGCAGGATTACCTTGCTGCCTTCCTGTGGGGAGCCGGTGTGGATCAAGGTGTAAAAGGGTTGGCTGCCGTGCTGCAGAAATTTGGTATTACGGTCCCGTCTGCTTGATTGTGAGGATAGCTTGCGGGGCGCCTACACGTGAGAATAAAACACTTGGCGGGGAAGGGGTTCTTAGCCACTAAAAGAACATCTCAAAAAGGCCGATCAGGATCAGCAGCACGCCTGAGGCTGGGCCGGCCAGGTTGCCGAGCAGGCGGGAAGCGTAGCCATAGCCGATCTTCAGGCCGAGCCAGATTGCAATTAAACTAAGGGCAAATACAAATGCAGGGGTTAACGCGGGGCTTAGTCCGGTCATCCCGGCGCCAAAGCCGTTGGCCAGGTTGTTTGCAGTCAGGGCGAGGCCTAGCACAAACCCTTCCTTTAAGCTAATAGCCCCCTTATCATTAGTTTGGAAAACAGGTGGGTTTTTAAGTCTCTTTAACAGCTTGCAAAAGGCAAGCTGTTTTCGTTGTTTTTCAGGAGAGTTGTATTCACACGTTCTCAAGGTTTCGTTTATAAAAATCCAGATACCGGAAAATACAATAAGCATAGCGCCTATATAGTTGGCATACCACGGGTGAATTAAACCGGCTACGAATTTGCCGGCCAGCATGGCAGCCAGGGTTGCGCTGCCGGTGATAACGGCGACAAGCAGGTTTGACGCAAATGGAATGTTAGTTTTCCTTGTACCATACGAAGTGCTGACTACCAGGTTATCCAGGTTGCAGGACAGTGCCAGAAGCAAGGTAATCAGCAAATGCAGTTTTTCCAATGTTTCCACCCTCTTTTTCAGGAACCTGTGATAACATATTATGTAAAAATTAAAAAAAGTGTTGCATGATGGAAACAAACTAACTTGCGGCTAGTAAACATGAGCTTTATAATGGTACACAGGATGGCAGGATGGGGTAAATACGGCATAATATTTTATTATTTTTTAAATGATTTTTTACGTATTTAAAACATTCCTGCGGGGATGTTTTTTATTGGGGGGATAATAATGGCCGGAATACAACCGGAAACCGGGCCGGTAGGCGGCGGGACACGGTTTAATTACAGCTGGGTGATTCTAGTCACAGGAATCTTGACCGTGATGGGCGCCCTGGGTTTTGCCCGGTTCGGCTACGCCACGATTCTGCCTTCCATGCGGGAAGGTCTGCTTTTGAATAATACTCAAATGGGCGTGATCGCTACCGGAAACCTGGTGGGTTACACGGTTTTTTCTGTTATCGGCGGGTTTCTAGCTTCCAGGTTCGGGCCGCGCATTGTGATCAGCTGCGGCCTTTTATTGACCGGCGCCACTATGTTCCTGACAGGGACCGCCGGGGGTCTTGCCGGCGTGGTAGCCCTCCGCTTTTTGACCGGCATTGGCAGCGCGGGCAGTAATATCCCGGTGATGGGCCTTATTTCCGCCTGGTTTCCCCCTGAACGCCGCGGCATGGCAGCCGGGTTTCTGGTCGGCGGGTCTGGTTTTGGCTTTTTGATAACCGGTTTTCTGGTGCCCGGTATAATCACCGCCTATCCGCAAAATGGCTGGCGCCTGAGCTGGTTCATCCTGGGCGGGGTGGTGGCCTTGCTGGGGGTACTGGGCTGGATTTTACTGCGGAACAGCCCCGCTGAAAAAGGGCTGACACCCGCGGGCGCCAAGCCGGACGATCAACTGCGGGAGCCTTCCGGCACGCCTGCTGACCGTATGAGTGAACCCGCGACAAGCGCCGGCGCTGTCAACGGGAGGCTGGATCTGGCCGGAGGGCGCGGCGCTATTTCCTGGAGCAAAGTATATGGGTCACCGGCGTTGTGGCACCTTGGCCTGGTCTACCTGTTCTTCGGCTTTTCCTATATTATTTACGGCACCTTTTTCTCCGCCGCCATGGTCAACGATAAGGGTTTCAGCCAGGCTCAGGCGGGCGTTGTATGGTCAACCATAGGTGTCATTGGTATTTTTGGCGGTATCCTCTGGGGTGTCGCCTCTGACTGGCTTGGACGCAAGTACGCCCTGGCCGTGGTATTCGGGCTGCAGGCTGTCAGTTTCTTTTTGTTCTCGGTTGCCGGCGCCACCGCTACTCTGTATCTATCGGCCTTCCTGTATGGGCTTTCGGCTTTCAGCATCCCAGGCATCGTTGCGGCCGCCTGCGGCGACTACATGGGCCCGAGACTGGCCCCGGCGGCTCTGGGCATGGTTACGCTGTTCTTTGCCGTCGGTCAGGCCACCGCTCCTTCCGTGGCCGGCTACCTGGCAGACTCAGCCCACTCTTTCAGCCAGGCCTTTCTGCTGGCCGCGGCGGTGGCCTTTCTAGGAGGCGCCGGCTCTCTCACCCTGCGCCCGCCAAAGCATAAATTATAGGGGACACACCAATAGCGGAAAGGGGACACACCTCTATTTTGGGTATTCCTTTAACGACGAGGAATGTCCCCATCTGTCTGAGGAATGTCCCCGATGGAGAAATCGCTGGCATAAGGCTGTTCAGTACAGGTATAATAAATCCTGATCTGATAAATAAAGGGAAACCCCAGAAGCGAACCGGGAGGGGAAAATATTGGCTGATAAATCGATCATTATCGTCGGCGCCGGGCTGGCCGGCCTGTCCACGGGTTGCTACGCCAGGATGAACGGCTACCGCACGCGTATCTTTGAGCGCCACACTTTGCCGGGGGGGCTTTGTACCGCCTGGGAGCGCAAGGGGTATACCATAGACGGCTGTATTCACTGGCTGATGGCCTGTAAGCCTGGTGATTCATTCCGCCAGATATATGATGAACTGGGCGCGTTTGAGGGGAACCGGGTGATCACACTGGATAAATACGTCCACTGCCGCGACGAGGCCGGCGGCAGAAGCCTGGCGATAACCGCGGACCTGGACCGCCTGGCCGCCGATATGAAAGCCCTGTCGCCCGAAGATGCCAGCGTCATTGACGAACTGGTGGATGGCAGCCGCGCTTTAAAGGGGTTTGATACCGGTATCCCTAAACCTCGTGAATTATGGGGGAAGCTGGACGGCCTTAAGCAGATGTGGCAAATACGCGGGCTTTTTAAGTATGTGATGCGCTACAATATGTCAGTGGAGACCTTCGCCCAACGCATTAAGGACCCGTTTTTACGCCGTTGCGTGACTAACCTTTTTGTTCCTGAGATGCCTATGTATTTTCTTTTTGTGGTACTGGGGCAGTTGGCCGGCGGTCAATTGGGACTGGTTGAAGGCGGCTCTTTGAAATTTTCCCAGGCTATAGCAAGGCGGTACCATGATTTGGATGGAGAGATCACCTATGGGTCAGGCGTGGAAAAAGTATTGGTGGAAAATGACCGGGCGGTGGGTGTCCGGTTGGTAGACGGCTCGGAACATAGGGCTGACCTGGTGGTTTCGGCCGCTGACGGCTACAGCACCATCTTCCAGATGCTCGAGGGGCGTTATGTCGATCAGGAGATTCGCAGCCGCTTCGCCAACTGGCCGCTGTTTGAGCCTGTAATGCTGGTTAATTTCGGAGTGTCACGCCAGTTTCCGGACGAGCCGGCCTCTAACCTGATCTGGCTGCAGAAGCCGTTGTCTGTGGGCGGGCAGGAGGTAGAAGCCTTCATGCTGCGGATTTTCAACTATGACCCCACGCTGGCGCCGCCTGGCGGGACAGCGCTTCAGGTCATGTTCGAGGCGGGTTACGACTACTGGTACAACCTGCGTCAGGAACACGACCGCTACGAAGCTGAAAAGTCAAAAGTCGCGGCGGAAGTACTATCCAGGCTGGAGGCGCATTACCCCGGCCTTGCCGCGCAGGTGGAGATGACCGACGTGGCCACGCCGTATACTTTCTGGCGTTATACCCGCAACTACCGGGGCTCTTATGAGGGCTGGCTGATGACCAAAGAAGCTGTATTGGCCCAGGTGCCGAAAACGCTGCCTGGTTTAAGTAATCTTTATATGGCCGGCCAGTGGGTAGAGCCTGGCGGGGGTATCCCCCCTGCTCTGTATTCAGGCCGCAACCTGGTGCAGATTATCTGCAAGCGGGATGGAAAGTCTTTTAAGGTGCAGTAAAACTTTATCTAAGAGGCCAGCCGGACGCAGTCTCTGCCCTCTGTTTTAGCCAGGTACAGCGCGTCGTCGGCCCGCTTTATCATTGAATCGATGGTTTCACTCTCGTTTTCTTTCAAAACGGCCACTCCGAAGCTGGCCGTTATTTTTACGCTGCTGGGACAGGTCGCCCCCAACTGCAGATCCCGCACCCGTGAACACAATCGCCGGGCGATCATGGACGCCTGTTTTTCCCCCACACCGGGGAGGCAGAGAATAAATTCCTCCCCGCCGAAACGGCCCACAAAGTCATATGAGCGGCATTGCTGCGAGAGAAAGTCGGCAAAAGTTTTTAGAACCTCATCGCCGACCGGGTGGCCGTGGGTGTCATTGATTACTTTAAAGAAATCGATATCGGTCAGGATTACCCCCAGGGACAAGTTCTCCCGGCCGGCCCGGTTGATTTCGGCGTCAAGCTGTTTTTCAAAGGCACGCCGGTTCAGCACGCCGGTCAGGTAGTCGGTATTGGAAAGGAGTTCGGCCCGTTTGCGCGCCTGTTCCTCCCTGCGTTTGGACAATAGCAGGCTGCTGTAGTCATTAAAAGATTCGTAAGTTGTTTTGGCCAGCTCTTCATAAGCTGCTTTTATTTCTTCGTACGCAATTTTCAGCTCTTTATATCTCCGGTTTTGTTTCTTGTCGTTTTCGGTTAGTTCGGGCTCTGAAAAGTCGTGTATAACACATAAGAGAACTTCTCCATCGCCGTCACGGGCACTTCTTGACACTATTTCGACCGGGAAGATATCCCCGTGCCTGTTTTGCTGCAGCGTTTCTGTTTCTGCAGCCTTCTCAGCGGATTTGGCTATCAGATCCCCGATGTCCATTACAATATCAGGCGCCAGCAGGTCCTG
>JBAZQW010000160.1:0-5586 GCA_041645005.1 Desulfotomaculaceae bacterium
CAGTTTTGCCGCCAGGTCATCCTGGGTTATACCTTCCTCTTCCAGCACCTTCTTATACGCCAGTGCCTCCTCTATGGGATTCAGATTCTCTCTCTGAATGTTCTCAATAAGCTGCAGCATTATTTTCGATTCTTGGTCATCAAAAATAATGGCGCGAATTAATTTTACTTCGGCGAGTTTAGCTGCTAAATAACGCCTGTGGCCAACCAGAAGGGTAAATGTATCGTCTCCGTTTTCCTTTACAATAACAGGCTGCAAAAGCCCCACCTGACTGATGGAATGCGCCAGTCCCTTTATGGCGCCCTGATCATAAGTTAGCCTGACGTTATCCGGTGTAAATATCTTTTCTATAGGAATGTCCATATACATGAACCAAATCCCTCCCGGATTATTCTACGTAGAAATAATATTAAACTCCTTTCCTTGAAAATTCGAGCAATTTAGTATTCAACGGCAACTTACTTTTTCCTCTCTCCACGGCGGTCTAAAAAAATATATTTGTTACGTTGACATAAACGGTATCAAGTTGTTCATTAGTAGCAGCGCGCCAGCCTTTGCAGTGAACGGTCATAACCGCGACATCGTTTATCCTGCAGTTTTTCTGACAATTAAAAAGCGCAGGATTCATAAAACACCCGCGCTTACAGGAAAGCAATTTCATTTACCATTTTTCAAGGCTTAATGTGTCGTTTCCCCATCGTAAAAAACATCCTGCCTCTCAGGCGGCACGAATCCGAGATCAATCTTTAAGGCTTTGGCCAGGAAGGGGTCCAGGGCGACCATGTCCTCTTTGCTGATGTCCGCCAGAGCTACCTTGCCTAAAGTGGCCGCCACCAGTTCCATTTCCCTGATGCAGGCATTTAAAAAATAAAACAGGTTTTGAGCGGATTTAGCCACATCAAGTTGATCAGTCATTTTTCCGGTGTAAACAACCATGCCTGTAGGAGGCTCAAAAGGCAATGCCCTGGTTATCTGGTCACCCACCATAGCCATAACAGCCGCAGTGCCTATATAGACCGCATCAGCGCCCAGAGCCATGGCCTTAAGCATTTGGCCGGGTGTCACCAGACCCCCCGTGGCTAATAAACTGACATCCCCGCCGGCGCCCTTTCCGGCTAAAAACTGGGCCGCCCGGCTGACCGCGTAGATAGTCGGCAGTCCCACGTCATCCTCCAGAATGGGCTCTCCACCGTGCGTGCCGCCCTCAGCCCCGTCCACAGTTACAAAATCACAGCCTGCGTCCAGGACGATTTGCAATTCCTTCTCCAGGTGATGTGTCGCCGCTATTTTCAGCCCGACGGGAACGCCTGTCTCTTCTTTCAGCCTTCTGACCAGCTCGATAAAATCCTCTTTAGTGTTCACTCCATTGAGCCGCGAATGAATTAAGGCATCCTGTCCCTCTTTAAGTCCGAAAACTTCGCGGTACTCCTCCCCTATGTTTTTTGCCGGCGTTCTCTGCGACGAGGAGCCCTGGGCGCCCTGGCCAAGTTGTATCTCTATGGCATCCAGCCTGCTGTATTTTTCCTTGCTGTTAAGCCACCCGCCCCGGTTGTACTGGCCGATTAAGAGCTGGGCTGCCTGGCGTTCCTCTTCCAGCAGCCCGGCCTCACCGGTATTGGTGGCAGTCCCAGCCATAGTGGCGGCCCTAGCCAGGGCTATTTTCGCATGCTTGCTTAAAGCTCCGCCAAATGACATGGCGGCGATCATAACCGGTATGGAAATGCTCAGTGGTTTTTTTGCCCGGGGACCAATTTTCACCGAGGTATTAATACCCACGTTCTCTGGAGTGGGAAAACGGAAAAGGTGGACGGGGCTAAACAACAGTTTTTCCCAGGGGGAAAAGTGAAGGTGACTGCCCAGGGGCCGGGAAACCGGTGTACCCTTGGCCGCTCTCATACCAATTTCGGCCAGGTTAATAGGGCTGACCTTTTTCATAACCGGAACCAATTCAAAAAGGTTCTCTACATACTGGTCCCGCAACATTGTCCGGACAGTGTCGTCGGCAACCTCGTTAACAACTCCCCTTAAAAGTTTTGCCAGTAAACCCAATTTGCCGCCCCCCTATTTTTTGGCCATTGATTGTATTTCTTCAATCTTTTGGGCCATTGCTAGGCATAACTGCTTTATTTCCCCCAACTGCCTGGAACTGTTCTGCTGAGTCACAGCAATCCTGGTCAATCTTTCGTCATCGTATTTTGTCAAATAATTGTAATGCTGCTGTTCCACTTGGGCAAGGGTCCCGGCCACTGTCTGGATCCTGTTTAAATCAGAGTGAAATGCGGCGAGTGTGTCTGAAATGTTAGATAAATGTTCCATAGCTAAGCCTCCCGGTGTTAAGTTATTGTTTGGTAATATAATTCCCTCCAATTATGGGATCAACCATGACATTTTTTACCTTCAGGCACGGCCTTTACTACCCGGGAGCAAAATCGAAAACCCGGGGTCATAAACCCCGGGCCTGTTCATACCCGTTAGAGCTAAAGACGATAGGGAGCTGTGGCGCCGTCGTACTTTTTTGGAGATTCGCTCCATTCATCCTGTGTTTCACTCAGCTTTAGCTTTTCTATTTTCATTAATTGGTAATTGTAATTTCTTAAAAGGGTCCATGGTGTCATTGCCTCAACCAACCGGGGCGAGAACCCCATCCGTATAAGCTTATTTTGCATACGCTCAGCCTGGGACGGAAGCATGGGTTCTTACCTCCCTTAAAAACAAAGATTCCAGTAAATATCCCTTTCGTTAAATTTTAGCATGAATTTGCTTTTTACATATGAGCTGATCATCCTTATTTTATATAGGACTAAAGCACTAATTATTTTCAAATAAAACGTGAGAACGCTCTAAAACCTATTTATAAATTGGGCCACTATATACGGGTCAAATTGAGTCCCCCTGCCTTCCTTAAGGCGGTTGACCGCTTCACGGTGTGAAAAACATCTTCTGAAAGGCCGGCCGGAAGTCATTGCCTCATAGGCGTCAGTTATGGCTATGATTCTGGAGAATAGAGGTATTTCTTCACGGGCTATTTCGCCGGGATAGCCCCGTCCGTTGTAAAACTCGTGATGATGCAGGATTTATCAATATAAAAAAAGGATCTTTCTGGCACAATGTCTAATATAAAATGAATCTGAATTTTCTGAGACATGGGGGGAAGACATTTGTTAGTACATCAGATTATTTTCCAGGGCACAGGCGATAAAATCGCCCTGTATGAAAAAAGTTCTCGACACAGCTACGCCGAACTGCAGCAGAAAGTTGCCCAATACCGTAACTACCTTTTTTCCCGGGGGGTGAAGCCGCATGACAACGTGGCTCTATTCGCCAAGAATTCCTCCGAATTTATTTTCAGCTACATGGCCATCGCCAGTCTGGGGGGTGTGGTCGTACCTCTCAATACGATGTTTACTCCGAGAGAAATCGCCTTTATTTTAAAAGATGCGAGTGTTAAGCTGGTAGTTGCGGACAAGGATCTGCAGTTGGCCGGACAGTACGACGAAGGTTCTCCCTTGCCGGTCCAGGCACATATATCAAAAATAAACGAAGAGATAAGCCGCTCAGCCTTCCCTGATCCCCCGGACATTTACATTGAAGAAGCTGATCCCTGTGTGATCTTATACACTTCAGGAACTACAGGACGCCCTAAAGGCGCCTTGCTTTCGCACAGCAACCTGGTAAATAATGCCGCAGGTTTTACAGCAGTCACCGAGGCCGGTGCTGACGACAATACCTTATGTGTCCTGCCGATGTTCCACAGTTTCGCCTGGACGTGCTGTGTAACGGCTTCCCTTTATAACGGTGCGTCAATAACCATAGTTGAAACTTTCGCTCCCAAAGATGTAATCGCCACCATCCGGGATCAGCACGTTACCATGGTGGCGGGTGTCCCGGCCATGTACGGCTTCTATACCTCACTGGCCAAACCGGAAGATCTGGCCGGGGTGCGCCTCTTCATTTCGGGCGGCGCCTCCCTGCCCTTGGAAATCCTTGAGAAATTCAACGCCAAAACCCAAAAACACGTTATCGAAGGATACGGACTTTCAGAGGCTTCGCCCGTAGTTTCCTTCAATCCTTTGAGCGCCACCAAACCCGGTTCAATCGGTAAACCCCTCCCTGATGTTAAAATGAAAATTGTTGATGACAGCGGCAATGAAAAGGATCCTGTCGTTATTGGTGAACTGATAACCCAGGGGCCAAATGTGATGCTGGGGTATTATGGCTTGCCGGAGGAAAGCGCCGAGGCGCTTAAAGACGGCTGGCTTTACACCGGTGACCTGGCCTACAAGGATGAAGAAGGTTACTATTTCATTGTTGACCGCAAGAAAGATATTGTGATTGTAAGCGGCCTCAATGTTTACCCAAGAGAAGTGGAGGAGGTTCTTTACCGTTATCCCGCGGTAAAAGAAGCTGCGGTAATAGGGATCCCTGATAAAAGCCGCGGGGAAGTTGTCTGCGCTTACGTGGTGCTTAAAGAAGATATGAGTCTAAACAAAAAAGACCTTTTAGCTTTTCTAAAAAAAGATCTGGCCCAGTTTAAACTGCCCAGGGAAATTATTGAACTCGACACCTTGCCTAAAAACGCTACAGGAAAAATCCTAAAAAAAGAACTCAGAAAAACGATTTCCTAACCTGACTAATTCCAGTATCTATAGAATTGAATAACATAATAAATGTTTATTTTAGACTGCTGCGGCAGTCTTTTTTTACGTTTCCAGTAAAAAAACAAAAAAGATCCCGTCTATGCGACGGGACAATTGGGAGAGTGTAAGGGGGGTCATTTATTATTGTCTCAATCTGATCATATAGTTGAATGATTACGAAACTATTACGAAAATGTTAAGGTATTATTAAATAATACATAAAACTAGAACAATTTCGACATTTTCTCCGAAGGGATAGTGCAAATTAGTATCTAATATATAGGTTTACCTTTAACATCTAACCCAATTGGTTACCCTGCTGACTAACCTGACGGCAACTGTCTGCCCAAACTATGCCGCCTGTGAAATCAGTTCAAATATCGCTGTTTTTGCTTCAGGGCACTACCACCGACGAATGACAGCTTAAAGGAAGGTTAACTATGAACTATGAGTTCTCGGACCTTGTAGACATTCAGCACCTGCAGAAATTGATGCTCCCATTTTATGAAGTAACCGGGATGCCCTATGCCATACTCGATGTCAGCGGTAACATCCTGGGCAGGACAGGCTGGCAGGATATCTGCACCAGGTTTCACCGTGTGTGCCCACAAACTGAATACAATTGCAAGAAAAGCGACAGCTATATATCCGGCCATCTGCATGAGGAGCCTTTTATCGGGTATCGGTGTTTGAACGGCCTCATGGACTATGCCACCCCTATCACCCCGATGATACCCCTGCTGTAATGAAGGTGCTCAACGAACATCTGGAAGGGCTGACGACGCGCTATGAATCTGAATACCGGCTGTTGACCGGGTCTGGTGAGTGGAAATGGGTTCTGGATAGAGGCAAGGCAGTGGTAAGGGACGCACAGGACAGGCCGCTGCGTATGGCCGGTGCGTTATTGGACATTACGGAACGCAAACGGGCGGAGGAAGTGCTGGAGACC
>JBAZQW010000161.1:0-5569 GCA_041645005.1 Desulfotomaculaceae bacterium
AGGTCGGTGGTATCTTACGCGCACAGACGCGGTTTGCCTTTAACCGTGATTGGCGCCGGCACTAATCTTTTAGTTTCGGATCAAGGGATAAAAGGCATTGTTGTAAAACTGGGCAGGGGATTCGACTCGGTTACAACCGGACAGGATGGAATAGTAGCGGAAGCCGGGGCAAGACTAGCCAGAATTGCTGCGGCAGCATGGCAAGCCGGCTTGGGGGGCTTTGAATTTTCCGCCGGTATTCCCGGTGTCGTAGGTGGGGCACTGGCGATGAACGCCGGCGCCAACGGCTCTTCCATAGGCGATCTGGTGCGGGAAGTCAGTTTATTAAGTCTGGAGGGAGAGTTTTTCTATAGATCCAGAGAGGAGATGAGCTTTGGCTACCGTACCAGCATTCTGCAGCAGGAACCTTCCATTGTGGTGGCGGCTTCGTTTGCCTGCCGCCGCCGGGATAAGAGCGAAATTCAAAAAGATATGAAGCAGTTTCTGAAAAGACGAAAAGCGACCCAGCCACTGCACTATCCTAGCGCCGGCAGCATTTTTAGAAACCCGCCGGGGGACTCCGCCGGGCGCTTGATCGAGGCGGCGGGATTAAAAGAGCTGCGCATTGGCGATGCTCAAGTATCTGATCTGCACGCCAACTTCATCATTAACCTGGGCGCGGCTTCGGCCCGGGATGTGCTGGCGCTGATCAGTAAAATCAAGGAAACGGTGCTTGGCTATTGTGGCGTTGAACTCAAACTGGAGGTAAAGATTATCGGTGACATATAGGCGGAGGTGACAGCGTGCAGAAGTTTTTAATTGTGGGTGGCAACCGCCTAAAGGGGACAATTAGCGCCAGCGGCTCCAAAAATGCAACCCTGCCCATACTGGCGGCCTGTATTTTAAACGCCGGGAAGAATGTGATTCAGGGGGCGCCGAGGCTGAGAGACGTTTCGGTAATGAAAGATGTGCTGAGCTATCTTGGCGCCAGGGTAGTATGCGAGGGCAGCACCATAATAGTGGACAGTTCAAATATTCAATCGGTAGAAATATCTGAAGAACTAATGCGCCGCATGCGCGCTTCAAACCTGGTTTTGGGTTCCCTGCTGGGCAGGTTTGGCAGAGTTAAAATATCATACCCTGGTGGCTGCCAGATCGGCAGCCGTCCGATGAACCTGCACTTTAAAGGTTTGCATTCTATGGGGGCAAACATACAGGAAAAGCACGGATACATATCAGCCAGGGCGGAAAAACTGTCAGGTGCGGACATACATCTCGACCTGCCCAGTGTGGGCGCCACAGAAAACCTGATCATGGCGGCGGTATTGGCGGAAGGGTTAACCACTATCCGGAACGCGGCTAAAGAGCCGGAAATGGTAGATCTGCAGAACTTTCTCAATAAAACAGGGTGCAGGATTAAAGGCGCGGGCACTGATACGATAAAAATCGAGGGTGTGCGCGCCAGTGAGCTAAAACCTGTGGTCCATAGCGTTATCCCGGACCGGATTGAGGCGGGCACTCACCTGGTCGCGGCAGCCATAACCGGTGGAGATGTCACGGTTGTCAACGTGATTCCTGAGCACATGGAGCCACTGCTGGCAAAAATGCGTGAGGCCGGAGTGAAAATTGCCGCGGGGGATGATTTCGTCAGGGTGCTGGGGGCTGACCGGATCAGGGCGGTAGACATAAAAACGATGCCGTATCCTGGTTTTCCAACCGATATGCAGCCGCAGATGATGGCTCTCTTGAGCCTGGCTGAGGGGACCAGTGTAATTACCGAGACTGTGTTTGAGAACCGTTTCAAGCACGTCGGAGAACTGCGGCGAATGGGCGCGGACATAAAGGTGGAGGGGCAGTCAGCTATCGTTAAGGGAGTTAAAAAGCTGAGCGGGGCTTATATCGAAGCAAGCGATTTAAGAGCCGGCGCGTCTCTGGTACTGGCGTCGCTGGCGGCTGATAACGGGTCGATTCTTGAAAACATATCCCATATAGACCGCGGCTATGAGCGGTTGGAGCTAAAATATAACTCCCTCGGGGCGAGGATTGTCAGAGTTCACAACTAGTGGCTCTTTTTTTAGGCCTTTTGGGGACAAGTACAGCTATTCTTTGTTTCTTAAAACAGAAAACCGCTTGCGCGGTTTCCTGGCTTAGATTGATTTGAGACTTAAATGAACATCCCTATGCCTACAACCAGCAGGATCAGGATCAGGAAGAGGATGAAAACCCAGCTGCCCCAGCCCACGCCAACACCGGCTCCGGCAACGGCTCCAGCACCAGCTCCAGCTCCAGCTCCAAATGCCATTTTTATTCCTCCCAACTACCAAAAGTTATTAGATGAAGAAGAGGCCCAGTCCCAAAATGAGTAGGATCAGGATCAGGAAGAGTATAAAAGCCCAGCTTCCCCCACCTACGCCACCAACACCGGCTCCAGCTCCGGCAGCAGCACCAGCACCAGCAAATGCCATTGTTTATTCCTCCTTACTAACAAATTGTTTTTAGATAAAGCAGAAAAAGATTTTTAGATAAAGCAGAGGCCCAGACCAAGGATCAGCAGGATCAGGATCAGGAAGAGGATGAAAGCCCAACTTCCGCCACCCATACCACCAACACCGGCTCCAGCTCCGGCAGCAGCACCAGCACCAGCTCCAAATGCCATTTTTATTCCTCCTTTTTGATTTACAGTTTAAGGGCTACATTATCCTATGCTTTTTAGAATTAAATGGTTACATGGTGAACATCACACATTGCCCAAAAACTTTTTTGAGGCTTAGCCAGAAGATTTGTTTTTTATTTTTTTTCTTTTTAAGTTTTTATATGGACAAGTTAGAAACAGTAAGTATAATAACTTATGTGGGTAGACTAATTCAGACCGCATCGGAGTGAGCATTTTGGACGGTTCAGGCCAGAGACGAAGAAAGCCAAAAAGTCTGAATTTATTCCAAAGTATTTTTTTTGTTTTGCTTGTACTTGTAGCTGGTTATGTTCTCCTGCGCTCACCTTTTTTCGAGGTGAAAAAGGTTCTGGTGCGGGGCAACCATTTTTTAAGTGAAGAAAGAATCCGGTCTGTAGCCGATATAGGCCTCGGTGTGAATATTTTTAAGCTGGACCTGGCGTCGGCTGCCGCCAACCTGAAGCTGATCCCTATGCTAAAAGAGGCGCAGATTACCAGAACCCTGCCTTCAACAATGGTGATTACCGTTAAAGAGCGCGTACCACTTGGACTTTTGCCTACTGGTGAGGGTTTTATTGAAGTTGATGAGGAAGGGGTTTGTTTGATAAAGGCAGGCGCCGGGGTGCCGGGGTTGCCTGTTATAACCGGCGTACAGGGTGAGGTCGCCGACTTGGGGCAGGCGGTTAAATCGGAGAAACTGGGTGACGCTCTTGCGGTAGTCAAGGGACTGCCGGCCGGGACGGTGGCCAATTTGTCCGAAGTACATGTAGATGAAGACGGTCAGATAAAAATATATACCTTGGAAGGGACTCAGTGCCGTTTTGGCTTGCCTGTGGACATCCAGGAAAAAGGGGCTATCTTTGCCCAGCTCCTGGAGGAACTGCGTAAACAGGGAGCGAAAGTCAATTATATTGATCTTACCTGCGCCGGTCAGCCGGTGATTTATTATAAAAGCAATTAAACGGCGGTGGTTTTTGGTGAAAGGATTTCAGTGGGCGCTTGCTTTGGTGGGCCTGGTTCTGGGGATAATGCTGGCCTTTCAATTCAGGGTGACCAAGGAGATAAACAAAACAGAACCGATTCAAAGAGCTCAGCGGGTGTCAGCCGAGGTGAGCCAGTTAAAAAAAGACCGCGACTCACTTCAGGCCAGGGTTGGTGAGTTGCGTGCCACTCTGGACCAGTTGCCGGCAGGACCCAGGGATTCCGAGTTAAAAGAAGAACTGGATATGGCCCGGGTTCTCGCCGGTGTGACAGAATTAAGCGGACCCGGTGTGGAAGTAACCCTGAATGATAGTAATATCAGTCTGAAACCGGGTGATAACCCGAATCTTTATGTATTGCACGATGAAGATGTGCTGCGGGTTTTAAATGAAATCAGGGCGGCGGGCGCGGAGGCTATTTCAATAAATGGCCAGCGGCTTCTGTCCAACACTGAAATCCGCTGTACCGGGCCGACTATCGTGTTGAATAAAAACAAAAGGTTGGCGCCTCCCTATGTGATAACAGCTATCGGGAATCCAGATACCCTGGAAGGATCTATAAAAATGAAAGGCGGGGTGGCGGAAACACTCCAGTTCTGGGGGATCCAGGTAGGGGTTAAGAAAATTCCTCAGGTTACCGTTCCGCCATATAGCGGAGGGATTAGTTTTGATTATGCCAAAGCCGCCGGTTAGGGGAGAACAAAGTTTGAAGAAATCCGTATATCTTTCCGTTGTCACGGTATCATTGGTATTCGGTCTTTTGATAGCGTTCCAGTTTCGCACATCCAGCAGTATCTCCGGGGGAGTGCCTGTAGACAGATTCCAGGAACTCACCATCGAAAAAAAGCAAGTGGAACTGGATAATGCCCACCTTGAGCAGGAAGCGACCGATCTTGCCGCTAAAATTGATGAGGCCCGGAAAGGCCGGTCCCAGGCCAGCGACGTTCTCGGGAGTGAGCTTTCCAAGATTAGAATGTACGCCGGTCTCACCCAGTTAACCGGGCCCGGCGTGGAAGTGATTATGGAAAACCCCCCGGAAAAGGACGGCAGCCCCAGTTTTTATTCCATCAGGGATGAAGACATCTTAAAGGTGATTAACGATCTGCGCGGTGCGGGCGCTGAAGCTATGTCCATTAATGGGCAGCGGATTCTCTCCACCAGTGAGATCCGCCTGGCGGGAAACCATATCAATGTAAACCTGGTCAGGCTCTCAGCTCCTTATCGTATTTTAGCCATTGGCAAACCCGGTACTCTAAAGAGCAGCCTGGAGATAAAAGGAGGGCTTGTTGAGTATCTGAGCGCCAATGGTATCACTGTCGCTGTCCAGGAGTGGGAGAAGATAAATATACCGGCTTATGACGGTTCTTTAAGATTTGATTATGCTAAACCTGTTCAAAGAGGGTGATTTTTGAATATGTGGTTAGGGTTTTGGTTGGGAATATTCGGCCTTGCGGTTGGGGTTGCTATTGGCCTTAATGTGCCGGTAATACTTCCCCAGGCTTATGCCAAGTATCTTTCAGTGGCGGCGCTGGCTGCTTTGGACTCAGTGCTCGGGGGTATCCGCGCCGCCATGGAGGACCATTTTGACAATACCATTTTCATTTCAGGCTTTTTTAGCAATGCGCTCCTGGCAGCAGGTTTGGCGTTCATCGGGGAAAGACTGGGCATAGATCTTTACCTGGCCGCGGTAGTGGCATTCGGTGTAAGACTATTTCAGAACCTGGCAATTCTGCGCCGGCACCTTTTAAAAAAATAATATAACAAAAAGGGAAATCGCCTTTAGTGTTGAATCCTAACAAAACAAGAAAAGTTTAGCACGGGAGGTGCCCTGGTTGGCCAAAGGAAACCCTGTTGTACTGGCCGGCCTTGATCTGGGCACTTCAAAAACAGCTGTTGCCATAGCTGCTGTAAAAAATGCCGCGTTAGAAATGCTGGGTGT
>JBAZQW010000162.1:0-5557 GCA_041645005.1 Desulfotomaculaceae bacterium
GAAGGTAATATTCGATCCCGATGCCAAAGCTCCCAGGCCGGTAGTGTTTGCCGCCGCGGCGGCGAGGGACGGCTCCCTGCTTTTAGCCAGAAAAGGTAAGGACACGGAAGACTTCCAATGGCAAAAGATGAAGCATAAAGCCATTATTGGCGGTTCGCACGACGACAGCTCTGAAATAGCTCTGGAGGATGTTTTAAGGCATTACAACCTGCCGCCTTACAGGGAGGTAACAATATATAACAATATACCCGATTCACTGCGCATGGGCGCTTTCCGCACCGGTACCGGCAACTACATTCAACTGCTGGAGCCGGATGCCTCCCTGGCTGAATTAAGAGGGTTCGGCCACGTTGTCGCCTCGGTGGGAAGCGCGACGGGAGACATGGTAGTAACAGCTTACGCCGCCCTGCCCGGTTATATAGAATCAGATCCCGTGGTCATTCAGGGGTTCACCAACGCCATCTATAAGGCCCAGTTATGGCTGAACCAGCACAGCGCTGCAGAAGCAGCGGAAGCTGCGGCGCCGTCTTTCCCCAACCTGGATAAAACAATCCTGTTAAGATCTATTGAGCGCTACCAGTCACTAGGGGTTTGGAACTGCAGCCCCTTACTCTCCAGAGAATCATATGAAAGATTCCAGTCCGCGGCCAGAGACGCCGGGGAGATAGCTGCAACAATCCCTTATGAGTCAACCGTCGTCACCGGTTTCGCCAGGCAGGCGGTTGAAACGATGACATACGTCCGGGCAGATGAGCAGCCAAAGAAAAAAACATTTTTCAACATTTTCAGCTGGTAAAAAAGGCCTCCCGGAGGGAGGTCTTTTTTTGCATCAAACTGCAGACTGATTTCCTCTATGTATTAATTAAACCACGGAAGAAAACAATATGAAAAACTTGATGGGAGGTATTAATGTGCGTAGAATTCTAATCTTTTTTTTACTTGTTTTCTTTTGCCTGGGCGCAGGCTGTGTGGCGGCGCGAAAAGTAGAGCCCACGCCGGAGCAAAAGCCATCGGTAATTCCGGAAACATCCAAGGTAGGTTTCAGTTCGGTTGATTTAAACAAGGCGCCAGATGTGATCAAAAATATCGCCTCAGCTATTTCAGACAGAGAGGCGGCCACCTGGGCCCAGGTCAACGGCACTAACTACATCCTGGTCAGTGTGGGCAAAAACACAGCAAACAAGGTGGAGATTACCGACGTCATTCAGAAAGTCCCGGCGCAGGATTTCATCTGGATTGAAGTAGTGGGTAAATACACAAGCCTTAAAGAAGGCGAAAAAAGCAGCCCTGTTACAGTAATCAGCTTGAATCTCCAAAACAAGACCATCAATGGTGTTGGGTTTGAGCTTACCAGAACCGCAACCACGGGTACCACTCAAACCACGCCTGCTCCGGCGCCTGCGACACCTACCCCTGCGCCGACTCCGGCGACACCGGCGCCCAAAATCACACCGGCGCCAACCACAGAAAACAAAACTACGCCGGCGCCGGCTAAAAAAGAACAAACCCCCTCATCCGGAACGGAGCGGGGGACCCAGCAGTAACACAACCAGTGAGACAAGTGACAGTGAGACAAGGGGACGGTTCCCTTGTCTCACAATTAAACATCACTAAATTCCGGCGAGTGTACAACCATTCCACTAACCTGGTCTAACGCCCCGGGTACAAGTTCAAGCGACATAAAAGCCTCGTCCGGAACAGGAAAAGGAGTCATCTAACCCCTGGCGTATTAGCCGGGAACCCATACCCTGTTTCTGCAACTCCGGAAATACAGTGATCGGCGCAAGCCCCAGCGCCGGCACATCGCTCATGCATTCCTTTTGGGTCTTTGACCCTAAAGGATATCTTTCATTCTCACGTCTCACGTCTCATTAACCCAACCAAGAATAATCTCAAGCAGTTCTTCCCGGCCAAGGCCGGTTTCGGCTGAAAAAGGGATCAGGCGGTCTTTGTCAGTTAAAGACAGGGTAGCCCGGATCGTCTTCAGCGACTGCAGCAGCCGCATACGGGACAGCTTGTCCGCCTTGGTGGCAACCACTACGGCAGGAATGTTCCGGTGTATGAGCCAGCCATGCATTTGAAGGTCCAGGGTTGTTGGCTGGTGCCTGCTGTCGACCAGAAGCGCCACACCCTTCAGGCTTCTACTGGTGGTCAGGTAGCCTTCTACCATTTTCCGCCAGCTCTCCCGTTCAGCTACCGGAACTTTGGCGTAGCCGTAGCCAGGCAGATCTACCAGGTGGAACAAACCGTTTACCAAAAAGAAATTGATCAGGCGGGTCCGTCCGGGTGTGTTGCTGATACGGGCAAGACTCCTCCTGCCTATCAGCTTGTTTAAAAGAGATGATTTCCCCACGTTAGAACGCCCGGCCAGGGCTACTTCTGGAAGTTCCCCGGCCGGGTAATCCGCGGTTTTAACCGCGCTGGTCACAAATTCAGCACTCGTAATTTTGATCATGAGGGGATATGGGTCCCTTCCTCGTTAACAATTGCAGGCTGATAAGGAGGAGTTGGCGGAACAATGGGGGTATCAGCCGAAAGAGTCGCGGGCACATATGGCTTCGCGGTCAAGGCTGACGCCAGAACCTGGTCCATATGATCAACCAGGATAAAGTGAATTTTATCCTTCACCTTTTTCGGTATTTCATCCAGGTCCTTTTTGTTGTCACTGGGCAGAATCACAGTTTTGATACCTGCCCGGTGGGCTGCCAGCACCTTCTCCTTGACTCCACCTACGGGTAATACCCTGCCCCGCAGTGTGATTTCACCGGTCATAGCCACATCATGAAGCACCTTACGGCCTGTGATGGCAGAAGCCAGGGCGGATGCCATGGTTATACCAGCCGACGGCCCGTCCTTGGATATCGCTCCCTCTGGTATATGGATGTGAATGTCCTGCTTGTCGTATAAATCCTCATCTATACCCAGCTCAGCGGCCCTGCTGCGGATGTAGCTGTACCCTGCCTGGGCCGATTCCTTCATCACGTCACCCAGTTTGCCGGTTAAAGTCAGCCGGCCGGTGCCTTTATAGATTGAAACTTCAATAGCCAGAGTGTCTCCGCCTACTTCCGTCCAGGCCAGGCCTGTCGCCACGCCCACCTGATCGTCCAGTTCGGCCATACCATAACGGAAACGGGCTGTCCCTAAAAACTGGTTGAGACTCTGGGCGGTGACCTGTACTTTTTTTACCTTGTCAGTAACTACCTGCCTGGCGGTCTTGCGGCAAATTGAGGCGATCTGTCTTTCCAGATTACGCACGCCTGATTCACGGGTATACTCACGTATAATCTTACGGATCGTGTTTTCCGATAACTTCAGCATATCTTTGGTCAGCCCGTGCTCTTTAATCTGTTTGGGCAGCAAATGGCGTATGGCTATCTGAACTTTTTCCTCTTCTGTGTAACCTGAGAGATAGATGATCTCCATCCTGTCCTGCAGGGGACGGGGTATATTCTGCTGGACGTTGGCGGTTGTGATGAACATAACGTTGGACAGGTCAAAAGGCGCCTCGATGTAGTGGTCGCTAAAGGTGTTGTTCTGCTCCGGGTCCAGCACCTCAAGCAAGGCCGCTGACGGGTCCCCCCGAAAGTCCATACTCATCTTGTCAACTTCGTCAAGCAGGAAAACCGGATTTTTGGAACCGGCCTGGCGAATACCCTGTATAATCCTGCCCGGCATGGCGCCGACATAAGTGCGCCGGTGGCCGCGTATCTCGGCCTCATCCCGCACGCCACCAAGAGACATCCGGATGAATTTCCGCTCCAGGGCACGGGCTACGGACCGTCCCAGGGAAGTTTTGCCGACTCCCGGCGGTCCCACAAAGCAAATAATCGGCCCCTTCATCTTTTTAGCCAGCTTGCGGATAGCCAGGTACTCCAGGATGCGCTCCTTGACCGTCTTTAAACCGTAGTGGTCTTCTTCCAGTATGTTATCAGCAGTCTTCAGGTCCAGTCGGTCCCGTGTGCTCTTATTCCACGGCAGTGACAGCAACCAGTCAAGATAGTTGCGCACAACCGCGGCCTCCGCAGCCATTGGAGGCATTTTTTCCAGGCGCTCCACTTCCTTTAGCGCCTTTTCCTCCACCTCTTTGGGAAACTTGGCCTCGGCGATTTTCTCCCGCAGTTCTTCACCCTCAGCCATACGTTCATCTTTTTCGCCCAGTTCTCTCTGGATGGCCTTCATCTGTTCACGGAGGTAATATTCTTTCTGAGTCTTTTCCATCTGCTTGCGCACACGGATATTGATCTTACGCTCAAGCTCTACAATTTCAAGCTCCTTGGCCACAATAGCGCAAAGTTTTTCAAGCCGTTTAACAATGTCCGCAGCCTCCAGGATGCTCTGCTTATCTTCTATGCGCAGCGCAAGGTGGGAAGCGATTATGTCGGCCAACCGGCCCGGTTCCTCCAGGTTAACTACAGAAACCACGGTTTCGGGAGGAATACGCTTTGACAGCTTGACATACTGTTCAAACTGATAAACCAGGCTGCGCATCAACGCCTCGATCTCGCTATCTTTCTCAAATTCTTCGGAATATTGTTCAACTTCCACCAGGAAGTACGGATCGTCAGATGTGAAGCTGCGGACTTTAGCTCTGGCTATCCCTTCGACTAAGACCCTAATGGTCCCGCCGGGCAGCTTCAAAAGCTGCTTTACTTCAGCAACGGTGCCGATCTGGAAAACATCATCCTCTCCTGGTTCATCAGTCTGCGCTTCTTTCTGAGTGGCGAGAAAAATAACCCTATCCCGGATCATAGATTCCTCAATAGCCTGCACTGATTTAGCGCGGCCGACATCGAGGTGAATAACCATGTAGGGAAAGACAAGGATACCTCTTAAAGGCAGCAAAGGCAAAACCTTAATTTCGGATCTCAAAGCTGCACCTCCTTTTCTGTATTGTGTTGCTTAAAATTCAAGTTTTAGTACGATGATATACACATTTATTTTATCATAAATGTTAAAAACACCGCTATAGTAATAATTACCGGGAACACAACAACCCGGTCTCTGCCGGGTTGTTTAAGGAGAAATTGATATCAAATGCGAAGTTTTACGCCGTTTTAGTTCATCCCAGCTCGCATTTTGAACCGGTAAGCACTCACGCGGCAGTATCCGCATGCTCTCAAGCCCTATACTACTGTACTCAAAAAAGATCGGACAACCAGGCAAATTTTTATTTATCGACCTATTTAATAAGTATACAAGTGCACATCACATTTATTTTGACAGGCTGTGCCCCGCTCCAAATCCGGTGGCGCTCAGAACACCCAGGGGAGAAGAGGCGGTATGTTCCACCTTCTTCGCTTTTGGGCGTTGCTTCAGGGCGACCCGGAAGACCTGCTCCAGGCGCTCTACCGGGAGCACCTCTACTTCGTGTAACTCTTTGAAAAGCTCCTGGTAGTTTTCAGCCGGAATTAAAATTTTTAAAGCCCCGGCCTGGCGGGCCGCTTCCACCTTCGCCACAATTCCTCCGACTGGTTTTACCAACCCGCGGATAGATATTTCACCAGTCATGGCCACCCTGTTATCCACAAGCCTTCCCGTGATCGCGGAGTAAACGGCA
>JBAZQW010000163.1:0-5485 GCA_041645005.1 Desulfotomaculaceae bacterium
ACCGGATTCAAGTCCATCCCTGGGAGACCGAGGAATACCTGGCCAAGTTTTAATTAAATGGCCTATGCTTCGAAAATCAGGCATCATCTGCCCGGCACCTGGGGCAGACGATGCCTGATTTCTTCCCTGTCTCCTTCCGGTAAAGGCATGCCGCATAATATACATTCTTCGCCCAAAGAGGGAGTCGCCGGCAACATTACCGTGATCAGGATAAAAAACACTGCTGTTGTGATAAGAAGTATTCTTCTTGTTGGGTACATGACTATCCCCGCCATTTATTTTTTACGGAAAAATGAAATGCTGGTGTTAATTCGATCAGCGGAAAGGGGACACACCGGCTAAGGAACGGGGACACACCTCAGTTTTAGGTATTCCTTTAACGCCGAGGAATGTCCCCGAACCATATTTATAAAAGAGCCGGGATGAATTTTGCCAGCAGATATACATCTCCGTTGTCCGCTACTATTTTATGCTGCACAGACTCAGGAACCACAACTGTGACGCCGTGCTTGTAGACAATCTCCTGGCCGGCCATTACGCCTTTTCCAATACCGCCGATGACCTCGTGCAGCTCCCATTTCCCTTCATGTATGTGATCACTGATTTCAAATCCGTCTTTGATCCTGATCAGATGGCAGCTGAATTTGCCGTCTGACGACTCACCCTTTACAAGATGCTTCAGAAAGACACCCGCAAAACTCGGATGCTGGTTCCAATCAAGAGCCTCAACATTAAATTTTTTATCAAGGTACACTATTTCCCCTTCACTGATTCCTTTGACAGTCTCGTTCATAGCTAATACCTCCTGATCTTTTTATTGTAGATATCCTATAAATTATATCACTTTTAAAAGCACCACTGCTTTCTATTTAACTTTTTATTTCTTGTTTTCGGCTAATGCCACCTGGCAAACATAGTTTACCGGCGGAAAAAGCTGTTTTTTTTCTATATAGGAAGGAAAAGCAGATCGGTTGTTTAATAACACTAAACACGGCATCGAGGATTCTTTATAGAGAGCGAAGTGATGAATTGAAATTATTAAACTCACGCTTGTTTTTATCCATATTGCTGGTTGTGCTCTCAGCGCTTTTTTATGCGGTTTACTATTTCTTTTTTAAAGACATCAATACTATGATTACCTGGGTGATCATGAGCATAGCCTTTTTACCTATAAACATTTTGATCGTCAGCCTGGTTGTGGAGGGTGTAATTTCCAAAAGAGACAAGCTCATTTTGCTCAAAAAGTTAAACATGGTGATTGGAGCTTTTTACAGTGAGGTCGGGACAAATCTGTTAAAGTTGTTGACAGGTTTTGATACTGCTGCCGGCCTGGTTGGTAAACATATGCTGTTTAACAATACCTGGACCACTCAGAAGTTCCTTTCTTCTATAAGTCAGGTCAGGAATTCTGACTATAAACTTGACAGTCAAATTGGTGATTTAGAAGAATTATGTGTTTTCCTTACCGAAAGGAGAGCGTTTTTGCTGCGCTTGCTGGAAAACCCAAACCTGCTGGAACATGAAACTTTTACGGATCTCTTATGGGCGGTGTTTCATTTGACCGAGGAGTTGGCCAACAGAAGAGATCTCCGTAGTTTGCCCGCAAGCGATTATGTCCATATTTCAAACGATATGAAAAGAGCATATAAGCTTCTACTCATGGAGTGGCTGACCTATATGAGGCACCTGAGTGAAGACTACCCATACCTTTTCTCCCTTGCAGTAAGGACCAACCCCTTTGACCCTGACGCCACACCTGAAGTTAGTTGAAAAAGGCTATCTGTATAATTGGAGGCAAAGCGCCGACACCAGGGTGCTGCTGGGCGCCGACCCTTCGGAGAGCTTGTAATTATATCTTTTTTTGGATACAATGGTAGAGTATTAAAGACTTTGGTAAACACCCCCTGATGATTGGAGGTTTTAATTTGAAGCGGGTGGTCAGTGTAAGCCTTGGCTCAACTAAACGAGATCACAAGGTAACTGTGAAGCTCCTGGGAGAAGAGTTTGAAATTGCCAGGATGGGTACGGATGGTGATTTTAACCGGGCGCTGGAATTATTGAAGGAGCTTGACGGCAAGGTCGACGCGATCGGACTGGGCGGCATTGATGTCTATTTGTTTGTTAAAGAGAAACGCTACGCCATCCAGGACGGCCTGAAATTGATGGATGCGGTGAAAATAACCCCGGTGGTTGACGGCAGCGGGCTGAAAAACACCCTGGAAAGGGAAGTTGTAAGAATGCTGGCCGCCGAAACCGGTTTGCTCAAAAAGGGAACCAGGGTGCTTATGGTCAGTTCGGTGGACCGGTTCGGCATGGCCGAGGCTCTTGCGGAGATAGGCTGCGAAATGACTTTCGGCGACCTGATTTTTACCGCCGGTATTCCTTACCCGATTATGACTATGGATGAACTTGAGGAAATAGCCAACCGTCTCCTCCCTGAGATCACCAAAATGCCTTTTCACCTGGTTTACCCCACCGGCAAAAAGCAGGAGAGCCAGGATGAGTCCAAGGTTCAGAAATTCGCCCATTTCTACCACAACGCCGAGGTCATAGCGGGAGATTTCCACCTGATCCGGCGCTTTATGCCCTCCGGCATGAACGGGCAGACCATTTTGACCAATACCACCACCAGCGATGATATTGAATTCCTGAGGGAAAAAGGGGTGGGCACGCTGGTGACCACTACCCCCGAGTACGAAGGGCGATCCTTTGGCACTAACGTGATGGAAGCCGCTTTGGTGGCTATCCTGGGCAAGCAGTGGGATCAGATATCCGCGCAGGACTATCTGGACCTTTTACACAGGCTGAACTTCCGCCCGCGAATTTTAAAACTAGGTACATAAGCCGCCGTTTTCCGTGAGAGCGGGGCACGGCACAATAAATGCTACTAAAGCCACCAGGGAGGGTAAAAATTGGCCACACATCTGGAGATAAAAGACAGTCTGCAGACTTTTACCGATAATTTTAATAAAAACGACCGTTTAAAAATAATGAACCGGGACTGGAACCGGGTAGTGGTAGTCAAAGCCACCGATATTGAATCGATACATACCTGGACTTTAAAAGACGGCGTGCTGGCACTAAAAGAAGGCGAAGCCGGTGATCCTGATTTAACCGTGATTTCCGACAGTGAAACGCTGAGTGACGTTTTTTATGGCGACGTCACACCGATAGAACCGTATAATAATGGAACTCTGCGCATTATGGGCTCTGAAGACGATATCACCAGGCTTGATTTTATTTGCCTGATGATTTGGGGTGAATAAGTTTGCAGCTTAAAAGGGTGCTCACCCTACGTACAGTGGTTGCCACCAGCGTTGGCTTGACCCTGGCCAGTTCGTCTTTTGTGGCGGCTGTGCTGGTAGCCAATTACGTTTTAGGCGACACCGCCTGGATAGCCATATTGATCGGCGGGGCGCTCTGTTTTTTAGCGGCGGCCTGTTTTTCTGAGTTAAATGGCCTGCTGCCCACCGCCGCCGGCATTCGCCTTTATTTCAGCCGGGCTTTCAACGACCAGGTCTCACTGGTTGTTTCACTGTTGTACATGCTGATCGTGGTTGTCGGGGTAGTAGGGGTGGAAAGCTATATCCTCTCCAGAGTGCTGAGTGAAACCTTTCCTTCCATACCGCCCTATTACTGGATTGTGGTGATGCTCCTGCTGGTGACCGCAATGAACCTCAGGGGGATCAAAATAGCTGGCGTGTTCCAGGACGTGGTCACGTACAGCCTGATCATCGTGATAGTTATTATCGGCCTCTTTGCCTTGTCCAAGGTCGGTTTTAAATTAAACGCGCCCCTGTCACCAGGCGGTGCTGCCGGCATCATACAGGCTGTGGCCGTGGGTGTGTTTTTGTTTGTGGGTTTCGAGTGGGTGACGCCGCTGGTGGAAGAAGTCACCCAGGTTAAGCAGATTTCCAGGGGTATGATGATCGCGCTGGGGATTTTAAGCGTGGTTTACGCCATCTTTACCGTGGCCATGACCGCTGTTGTACCCAAGGAGATTTTGGTGGCCTCACCCGCACCCCAACTGGTGTTGGCCAGGGCTGTACTGGGTGATGTGGGCGCCTCCTTGATGATAGTGATTATCCTGGCCACCTCCATGAAAACTTTTAACGCCGGGATGATCAGTGTTTCCCGTTTCATGTACGCCTCCGCCAGGGAGCATGTCCTGCCGGCGGTTTTCAGCAAAGTCAGCATGCGCTATTTTACCCCCTGGGTGGCTATCATAACCCTCTTTTTTATCGGCTTGCTGGCGGCCGCGATAACCCTTTTGACCAACAATTACCTGGTGCTGGTGGGACTTGCCGCCGCCATGTCGTCTATTGTTTACGCCCTGGTTGGCCTGGCGGTAATCAGCCTGCGCCGCAGGATGCCTGAACAGGACCGGCCTTATTTGATTAAAGGAGGCTATTTTGTCCCGCTTCTGACAGCTTTGGTTTTCACCCTGCTGGCCGTTGCCGTGCTGGCAGCGGACCTCACGGCACTTTTGTACATGGCAGTCGCCTTCGTTGTGGTCCTGGTTTATGTCAATACCGTCGTGCCGCGCCTCAAAAAGAAATACGAGGCCCGCAAACCAGCCGCGAGGCGCCGTCCGGCACGCGCCCCGCAAGGATCGGAGGGTGAATAGCGCAGGCTTTTTTCTCTCACCTTTCATATTTCTCCGCATGTCACCCGGTGCAAATTTTTCGTGCTTCTTCCATGCTAAAGGGGAACCATTTCACACCATTAGCCGTCTAACAGAATAAGAAACAATTCTGCAAAATAATACAAACTTTGGCTAAGGTAGAATATTCCTGTGATACTTTTTAATGAAACAAGAGGAATTGTCGGGTAGCTTGTAGAAATTAAAACTTAAGTTTCTTAAGTATTATAACCGTCAGCGGACGGAGGGGGGTTGAGAATGCACGTAAGATACCGCTTATCTTTTTCTTTACCGGTAATACTGTCGTTTGCCCTGTTCCTTGGTTTCCTATTGGCGTTTCCTCATCTTGTTTTTGCCGACACTGCTGTGGTGACATCCGATACTGTTAATATCCGTACCGGCCCCGGAACAAGTTATGACATTGTAACACAGGCGAGTTCAGGCGACCGCCTCCCCATTTTGACTCAGTCAGGCGACTGGTATTGTGTGAACCAGCCCTCTGGTGAAAAGGGCTGGATCGCTGGCTGGTTGGTGAACGTTGAACAGCCCGCCCAGGCGACGGCGCCTCAAAACAGTGGACAAGTTGCTGTGGTCAGCGGTAACTCCGTGAACATACGTAGCGGCCCTGATACCAGTTACAGTATAATTGCGCAGGCTGGCCTGGGCGATCGTTTGCCGGTCCTGGATAAATCAGGCGATTGGTATAAAATAAGCCTGAGCAGCGGGGCTTCCGGGTGGGTCGCAGGGTGGCTGGTCGCTGTTGGTACGCCGATCGCACAGGCTGCCACGCCGGCAAATCCAACCACACCTCTTGCTAACAGAGGGTCCGCGGACAGCGGAAAA
>JBAZQW010000164.1:0-5477 GCA_041645005.1 Desulfotomaculaceae bacterium
TTATGAGTGAGTTCGGCCAGCGGGTTGGTCTGGTCCATAAACTGGGACAACTGGCTGGAACCGAAGAACTCCTTTATGGCCGCCACTACCGGCCGAATATTAATCAAAACCTGAGGAGTGATCACATCAACGTCCTGAATGGTCATCCTTTCCCGGACCACTCTTTCCATCCTGGAAAGTCCGATCCGGAACTGGTTTTGCAAAAGTTCTCCAACAGAGCGCAGCCTACGGTTGCCCAGGTGGTCGATATCGTCCACCTGACCCTCGCCATTCATCAGCTTGAGCAAAAAGCGTATGGTTTCAAATATGTCTTCCCTGGACAACTCCCTGATGAATTCCCTTTCTATTGGTATTTCTTTTTTAAGGTAGGGATCCAGGACAGTTTCACCGCTTGGATTTTCACCGTAGCGGTAAAGGATACCATGCTTGAGTTTTTTCTGAATTTTATAGCGGCCGACATTGGCCAGGTCGTAGCGTTTGGGATCAAAAAACAGAGACCCCAGAAGAGAGCGGGCGCTATCCACTGTAGGTGGCTCTCCAGGTCTCAGCCGTTTATAAATTTCGACCAGGGCTTCTTCCTCGCTGTCGGTATTGTCCCGGCTGAGGGTTTCCTGTATGTTTTTATCTTCATTAAAAAGGTCAAGGATGATGGCGTTGGTGCCGCGGCCTAAAGCCCTGACCAGAACTGTGGCGGGTATCTTCCTGGTACGGTCTATCCGGACAAAAATGTGGTCGTTGACGTCCGTCTCAAATTCCAGCCAGGCGCCCCTGTTGGGAATAATAGTGGCGGTAAAAAGCCTCTTGCCGCTGGGGTCTATCGTTTCGGCAAAATAAACGCCCGGGGAACGGACAAGCTGGCTGACAATTACCCTCTCCGCACCGTTAATAATAAAGGTGCCTTTTTCGGTCATCAAGGGGAAATCGCCCATGAAGACTTCTTGCTCTTTGACCTCACCGGTTTCTTTGTTGATAAGACGCACCTTAACCCTTAAGGGCGCGGCGAAGGTGAAATCCCTTTCCTTGCATTCTTCAACTGAGTATTTGGTATCTCCCAGGGTGTAATCAAGGAACTCCAATACAAGGTTGCCGGTGAAGTCCTGAATAGGAGAAATATCTTGAAAAACTTCCCGCAGGCCCACTCTTAAAAACCAATCGTAAGAATTGCGCTGGATCTCAATAAGGTTAGGCAGCTCCAGTACCTCTTTTAACTTGGCAAAACTATAGCGCACCCCGGACTCCACCTTTTCAGGATAAGCCATCAAGCGCATCACACCCCCGTCATAAAATAAAGAAAGAAATCTCTCTTTTTAATAGCGACTTCAATTCAAACTGATAATTTCTTGTGGTTTTTATTTTCTATAAAAGCAGCCCCAAGGTAACTTTTCTTTAAGGATAAACAAGGGAAAAGCAAGGCTTTGCTTTTTTTACAACACCTCGCTTTTTGGAAAATTAATGACTATCTAAAATATTATTACCTGACATTAGTAATTAAATACATTATATACCATGAATATTAACGAAAAAATTTTTTACAAAAACAACGACATTCTAAAATTCTAGCATATTAAATTTACTCTGTCAAGGCAATTTTAGGAAGATAAAGTCATATATTCTAAACGGTGCGTACAATTGGCAAGCGTGGTAAACCTGAAAAAGGGCCCCTATAGCCCTTTTTCAGGTTTAATGCTATAAGCGATGGTTACTTAATATCAACTGATGCTCCCACATCTGTCAGCTTGGTTTTAATTGCTTCCGCTTCTTCTTTGGTAACCCTCTCTTTTACCGGTTTAGGGGCGCTGTCAACCAGATCCTTGGCTTCTTTCAGGCCAAGAGCGGTTAGCTCCCTGACAACTTTAATCACGTTGACCTTCTTTTCACCCACAGCGGTAAGAATAACATCAAACTCAGTCTGCTCTTCAACTTCTACCGGAGCGGCAAGGGCTCCCGGAGCGGCGGCAACGGCCATAGGAGCGGCGGCGCTCACACCAAATTCCTCTTCAAACGCCTTGACCAGTTCAGACAGTTCCAGAACGGTCATCCCTTTTACTGCTTCAAGTATCTCTTGAACTTTGGACATTTTTATATAACCTCCTAAATTTTTTGTGGATTTTTAGTTTAAATAAATACACCCATATTAGTCGCAGGTCACAGGTCGTATGCTGTAATTATACTCTGCAAACCTACGCACTATAGCTTACGACGTCTTTTCTCACGTCCCACGTCCCATTTTATGCTTCCCCTGCCCGCAACTTGCGGACAGCATCAAGGGCATAAACAAAACTGCGCAGGGTACCTTGTAACACACCCGCAAATCCATACAGCGGGGTCTGCATACCGCCCAGAACCTTGGCCAGAAGCACTTCCCTGGGGGGCAAATCGGCCAGTTCTCTTACTCCCCTGGCGTCTATAACTTTGCCTTCCAATATCCCTGCTTTTATTTCCATTTTTTTGGTTTCACGGATAAACTCGGTCAGTACTTTGGCCGGCATCACCGGATCGGTGCCAAACGCTATGGCCACTTGCCCTTCCAGGTAAGGAGTCAGACCTTCCAGGCCTGTTTGTATAGCGGCGAGGTTAGCCAGGGTGTTCTTTGCCACTCTAAGCTGACAGCCCGCATCACGCAACCGCCGGCGCAGTTTGGTGGCCTCTGCCACGTTCAGCCCGCGGTAATTGGCAAGAACAGCGGCCTGTGAACCTTCAAACTTCTCTTTCAGTTCCTGAATAATAATTTCCTTTTCTGCTTTACTGATAGGCATTCTTCTTTAAACACCTCCTCTCTGAGTTGTGAGACGTGAGACGTGAGACGTGGGACGTGAGGTTTAAGGGTATTCCTCAAGGGCCATAAGTACCTTTTCCCATCCCGGTTCTGACGCATCACGTCTATAATTATTGAACAGGTAAGTAAGTTAAAACATCAAATATTCCAATCATTCATTCTCACGTCCCACGTCCCATTACCCATGTCCCAACTAAAAAGACCTCTGCAGACATGCGGCAGAGGCCCCTGCGTTTTCATAGACGCAAGGAATAACAGGCCTCGGCTGGCGGCGACATGCGCCATTATGCAAAGCACCAGCTGTCTACAGCAGTCTAAGGAAAGGGGACACACCTTTCTGGTTAGAAAAGATAGGTAGTATTACACATTCCCACCTGCCCCGATCCTAATCATTCATTTTCATTTTACCTGTCAAGGAATGTCCCCGATTCTATAGGGTTGCCTTTTGAGTATTAACCTTGACACCCGGTCCCATGGTCGAACTAAGTGAGATGCTCTTCATGTATTGCCCCTTTGCTGCTACCGGCTTCGCGCGAACCAGGGTGTCAACCAGCGTGCGCAGGTTTTCAAGCAGCTTTTCGGTTTCAAAAGATACCTTCCCGATAGGAGCATGGATATTGCCTGCCTTATCTACCCGGTATTCAATTTTACCCGCTTTTACTTCCTTTACCGCTTTGGCTACATCAAAGGTAACAGTCCCGGTTTTAGGGTTTGGCATCAGCCCGCGGGGGCCCAAAATCCTTCCCAGTTTACCGACCACACCCATCATATCGGGGGTGGCTATGGCTACGTCAAACCCAAGCCAACCTTCCTGCTGGATCTTGGCCACCATATCCTCGGCCCCAGTAAAATCAGCCCCGGCATCACGAGCTTCTTTTTCCTTATCTCCCTTGGCAAATACAAGAACCGTGCGGGTTTTGCCAGTACCATAAGGCAATACCACGGCGCCACGCACCTGCTGGTCCGCGTGGCGGGGGTCCACCCCCAGCCGTATGGCCACCTCAATAGTCTCATCAAACTTGGCCGGAGCGGCTTTCTTGACCAGTTCAATAGCTTCGACGGGCTCATAAAGAGTGCCCCGGTCAATTTGTTTAGACGCGTCCATAAATTTTTTGCCGTGTTTAGGCATAATTAAAACCTCCTCGTGGTGTTAACGGAAAATTTTCCCTCCCACTGGTTATCCTTCTACAATCTCAATCCCCATGCTGCGGGCAGTTCCTTCAACCATAAGCATCGCTGCCTCAACACTGGCCGCGTTTAAATCCGGCATTTTCAACTCGGCTATCTCCCGCACTTTGGAGCGGGGAAGTTTCGCAACTTTTTTTATATTTGGCTCTCCGGAAGCCTTTTCCAGGCCTGCCGCCTTTTTAAGAAGCACCGCCGCCGGCGGCGTCTTGGTCACAAAGGTAAAGGAACGGTCCTCGTAAATGGTAATCTCAACCGGTATGATCAGGCCTGCCTGCGCAGCGGTACGTTCATTGTACTCCTTCACAAAGGCCATGATATTAACCCCGTGCTGACCCAACGCGGGGCCTACCGGCGGGGCTGGCGTCGCTTTGCCCGCTGGGACCTGTAATTTTACTATTGCAGATACTCTTTTTGCCATTCGCACTCACACCTCCTTTAAAGCCATGACAACATCTCAATCTCAAACCCTGAAAATTAATTTAACAAGACCCTCTGAAAACACGTTAGTCTTTTTTGGTCTCTTTAGAATCTTAGATCAAGAAATCTTTTCAACTTGGGTAAATTCCAAATCTATAGGGGTTTCCCTGCCAAACATGGAAATAATTACTCTTACTTTACCCTTTTCAATGTTTATTTCTTCGATTAGCCCAATGAAGTTCTCAAAGGGGCCCGCTGTGACCCGGACATTTTCACCTGTGGAAAAATCGATGCGCGCCCGCGGTTCTTCGACACCCATCTGCCTGATGATCTGTTTCGATTCCGCCTCAGTTAAAGGAATCGGCTTGGAGCCGGAGCCCACAAAACCTGTCACCCCAGGGGTGTTCCGCACAACGTACCACGAATCATCGGTCATAAACATTTCCACCAGAACGTAGCCTGGAAAAACTTTACGCTTGGATATCTTCTTCTTGCCGTCTTTAACCTCGACCTCATCTTCCATCGGCACAAGAATACGGAAGATTTTCTCTTCCATGTTCATGGACTCAATGCGTTTCTCAAGGTTGGCTTTAACCTTATTTTCGTAACCGGAATAGGTATGTACAACATACCAGTTTTTTTCCATAAAATACAAGGGACCCTCTCCTGCAAGCCAGGTCCCTCACCCCCTCAGGAAATTTATCTTTGTATGACTTGCTTCAGGATTACACTTAAAACCGAATCAAAAAGCCAGATCAGGACTCCCACAAACACTACCGCCACCAGGACAACCGCGGTGTAGATAGTTATTTCTCTCCGGCTGGGCCAGTGAACTTTTTTCAGTTCGTTCAGCGTTCCTCTTACAAACTTCTGAACCTGTTCAACATAGTTAACTTTTTCTTTTTTAGCCGGCAGTTCTTTCTTGGCGGTGTCTTTCTTTATTATATCTTTTTTATCCTTAATTAAGGCGAGGTCCTTCTTGGCGGATTCTTTTTTATCCGGTTTCAAGCCAGTATTTTTATTAGCCGCGACTTTTTTATCAGACACGGTAAAGTTCCTGGCGTTATTTACCTTTGGCCCGGCTTCCTTTTTACCC
>JBAZQW010000165.1:0-5443 GCA_041645005.1 Desulfotomaculaceae bacterium
GCCTATTATTAAATGTAACCAATAATAGCTACAATACATAGGATATAGAATTAAAAAACTTAAAGAGGGGTCTGGGATGAGTTCATACCTTGAAGCAATCACTGCCCTGGGCAACGGCAATCTGCACCCGGGCGGGTTTTCCCACACGGTTAAAGTTCTGAACAGTCTTTCGATTAAAAAAAATAATATAGTACTGGACATCGGTTGCGGCACTGGCAGGACCGCCTGTTATCTGGCGAAAAAATACGGCGCGCATGTTTTTGGCCTGGACAATTCCGAAAAGATGATAGCCAAGGCTAAAAGAAGAGCATTCAAGGAAGTGACTGACGTTAATTTTATTCTTGGCGATGCACTTAATATGCCCTTTTATGATGAAGTCGCCGATATAATCCTGATTGAATCACTGCTCATATTTTTACCGCCCGCGAAAGCGCTCCAGGAATGCTTCCGGGTTTTGAAAAAGGGTGGAGTCGTCGTCGATGTTGAACTGCTGGCTAATGACACTCTGCCTCAGCCTGCCAGGGAAAAAATAAAGGACATCTGCGGTGTGCCGCAGGTGCCCTTTATAGAGGAATGGACAGCGCAATTTGAACATGCCGGTTTTAAAAGGGTATTTGTCGCACAAAGCAAATTGCCCGGTGTGCTGGATAATATAAAAGAAATGCTCTACGTGGATCCGCACCGGGAAGCTTCGCCAGAGTTGAGAACAAACTGGGAACTGAAAAGCCTGCTTTTCAGATATAAAATACTCATATTGGCCAACCGCAGCCACCTTGGATTTGGGACCTTTGTTTTTACTAAGGCTTGAAAATAGAATTGCTTCTTTCCTTGACTTTTAACAATGAAAACGGTAAAATTCTTAATACATGCAAAGCAAAACAACTTTATGCCGGGGCGTAGCTCAGTTTGGCTAGAGCGCTACCTTGGGGTGGTAGAGGCCGCACGTTCGAGTCGTGTCGCTCCGACCAGTATTAAGAAGGCTTCGAGAGATCGAGGCCTTCTTAATTTTACATAATAAATGCTAAGGATAATTAAAAGAGAATGCGCAAAAAAGACAAAGAACATAAGGACAGATAAGAATGGGTATGAATGAATAACATCCCTGGTTATTTCGCCTTATTAAACCCAAACTCTACCAAACGGTATTTACCCGTGCAAACTAAAACCCGGCAGGTGGCCGGGTTTTAGTTTTTCAACTTCACTTGGTATTCACCGCGTTGCGGTGGTAAACCACAAATAGGAATATTCTTAATTAGAATAGAAGGGGTATTCGCGGGGGTGAACCTCAGCATAAAATTCCCGTTATCGGTACGATAGCCGTAATCACCACCCGCATGTTCTGCAAGGGGTTGAAAGATATAACGGCGGTATTATAGCATACTCACTGGGTAACTTTATTTTCGGTGGTAATGGCAGAAGGCAGCACGACACCATTGTTTTACAAATAGCCGTAAGGGGTAACGAAATAGAACCCGTCATCATACCTGTAAGGGTTACAGATTGGCAGCCACACTGGCTAACAGGGGAAGAGGGGAGATGGTTGATAGAAACCTTACGGGATTATTCTAACGGGCTTTCTGGAAGCGTGTTTTGAAAAGTAAAGAGTGACATTTAAGCTGGGTCTAGCCCAGCTTTTTTTCTTTAGGAGAATAAAGATTCCAATATTATACCAGCTTCCTATTTAGCTGGTATAAGTAATAAAATTAATTCGCGATATGCAGACATATTATAACAAGAAAGCCAAATTATAATTTTTGTTGCAGGACAATGTTTTATTATAGCGAAATATGGATAAAGCTTATTGCCAAATTCAGGTCTTAAAATAAATTTTTTCACAGGATTGTGATAATATGCAGCCTGACTGGATTGACTCATACCTTTTTCTTTTTTTACTTTTGCTTTTCATTTATGTTCTCGCGGTAAACAACATTACCACCCTGCATAAAGTGTATCTGGCCTTTCACTCTTTGATGATGATCTGGCCGTTCAGCCATTTTTTTATGCACATAGTCCCTGATCAAAAGTTTCAGTGGTTGTTTCTAAATACAGCTTTTGCCGGCCTCTGCTTTCTGGGTTTTGGCTGGCTGATATTCGCATTGGTGCTGACCAAGAAAATAGATGAAATAAAAAGATTTACTCTTTACCTGTCCGCGATTCCATCTGTTCTCAGCGCTGTACTGGTTACAACCAACCCCTGGCATTTTTTGTTTACCAGGCCATCCGATTACGGGTGGACGGTGCGTACTTACGGTCCTTTATTCTGGGTGTTTGCCATATCCGGTTTGTTTTATCTGATATTATCAACAAGTTTAATGCAGCGCACGGTGAAATTGCTTTCTGATGGCAATATGAAAAAACAGTTGTCTCTTTGTATCAGAGGCATTTTACTTTTACTCTTATTTTCTGTTTTTGATGTGCTGCTTAATGTGATTGTTTACCCCTATACAAAGGTAATAGTGCCGGGGTTAACTTCTCTGGGCATAGCAATTTCAGCTATTTGTTTTGTAATCACAATTCACAAGTATGATTTGTTCAGAATTATTAACGCGGCCCAGCGTGAAGTAATAGACAGTATAGCCACCGGTATGATCGTGCTGGACAGGGATGAAATAGTCCTGGATATTAACGCGAGCGCGACAAAATTTATCAAAATCCAGACGGGACAGATCTTCGATATAAGGACTCTCATTGACCTTTCAGAAGACAAATTAAAGGAAACATTTATGAAAGAGTATGATACCGGTAAAACAAAAACATTGCATACCGAGATAAAACAGCGTGAAGGACAAATCAGACATGTCTCAATCAATGTTTCACCGGTAACCGATGATAAAAGTAAATTCTTGGGACGGATTATAACTTTTAATGACATAACAGAAATCCATAGTTTACTTGATAAAATACGATATAATAATCTGATTCTTCTGGACCAAAACAAAGAATTGTTGAGGGTACAGGAAGAGTTGTATAACGCCAATCAAAAGCTAAAGCAAATGGCTATAACAGATGATCTGACTAACTGCTATAATAGGCGGTACATGCTGGGGCATATGACAGACGAAATTTCTGTCGCCTTCCGTTATAAGATACCCTTTTCCATTATGATTCTGGATATTGATGAGTTTAAGCTTATTAACGATACACACGGTCACTTGGTTGGTGATGATGTTCTCAGGGGAGTGGTAAGCGCGGTGAAAAAAAATCTTCGCCGCTCGGACATTATGTTCAGATTTGGGGGCGAAGAGTTTATAATATATGCGCCGCACACAGACAGGCCGGGTGCGTCATCTTTAGCGGAAAAGATCAGGGTAACTGTAGAGAATCATTCAACCAGGATATCCCAGTATTATTTAAACGTTACTATTAGTATAGGTCTTATTAGTTTTAATGATTGGTCGGTCGAAGCTTGCCCCCTTGAAAAAATATTGGAGGATTTACTGACGAGAGCGGACAAAGCGCTATATAGGGCTAAGGCAAAAGGCCGCAACTGTGTAGTATCTGCTGACTAAATTGAAAGGCCTTTAAAACTAGATTTTGAATTGCAGGGAAAGCACATTTAGCCTTTCCACCATGCGCAACATCTTTTTGGCCAGCGAGTCAATATACTGCAGGCTTTCCATTTGGAGTTTAGTGTCACTGCCGGCGCCGGAACTGCTGTTCATTGTTTTAAGAAGCTTGTCAACGATGCCGACCTGGCTTTGTCTAATATTCTCCAAACTATTGGACTGCAGGTGGGCTGCCGCCGCCGCCTCTTCAACCATTATCTTGCTTTAACACATGCTTCTAGAAAATCTGCGATCTGGGGAGTCAGGGTGCCCATGTTGACCAGATCGTCAACGCTGAGAGGTTCTTTGAAAAACTTACGTATGGTTATGGTCGGGCCGTTTAAGGCCAGTGGTGGAATAATGTCGTTAACCCTGGACCCGTCAGGCAGCCGGGCATCCACCAAAGGCATGCTTTCATCGATTCGCCTGCCCAGTGGAGTTACGATCTTGTCAATAATATGCATAACGTGGTTGTTATTGCGAAAATAAACGTCGGTTTTGGTTATTTTACCGTTTTTCTCAACATACACACTATCAGGACCGTTAACCATCACCTCTGTGATTTCTTTTTCTCTGAGCAGGGGAGTGATCGGCCCAAATGCAATGGAATCATCAGAGATTTCCTTGGCGATACGCAGGCGATCGAGGCGGGGAATCTGCTCTCCTTCCTCGTCTAAAATTCTGATGACCATTTCCTCAATTTTTGTCGCAAGAGCGTCCTGATTCTCTTCGTCAATAACAATGTCCTTTAGCTCATCAATGATCTTTTTATGGACATTGTTTTTCAGCTATTCATAAGGGTCCTTTTTGACTGAAGCCAGGTTTTTTGAAGAGCTTTCACCATGGCTGGCGCCGCTTATTTTTTGTTTTTCCAACCTTGCTAATAAGGACATCTGTAGTCACCTCTTATAAGCTGAAATTTTTTCCCATAAACGATTTCTTTGAGGCGGGTTTGCTTGTTGGGCTGTTTGATAATTTCTCAAATTCACTGGCAAGAAATTTTATGGCCTGGGTGATTTTACTGTTGGCATGCGTCATTACAAAAGGATGTCCTTTATTTATTGAAGAAAGGACTGTCTTTTCATCATACGGCAGGAGTGCGGCGGGAGCGGTGTTAAAGCTTTTTTCCAGGTCTGAGATCTTGATCCCATAGTCCAGCGTGGATTGGTTTAAAATAAGCCTTACCTTGCCTGACAGGTTCAGAGACTCCAGTACCTCCATGTCAGTCTTGGTATGTCTTATGGCCGGCAGGTCTCTGGTAAAGGTCAATAAAATATCATTGGCCGCCTCCATGGCGCTGAGATTCAAATCGTTAAAAAGAGGGGAAGTGTCTATGATAACATATTCATAGTTGTTTTTCAGCAGGTTCAGTATACCTTCAACATGTTCCGCTGTGACTACTTCTGCCTGTTCCGGGCGGAGGGGGGATGGAAGGACTTTTAAGCCAGAGAGGTGTGGGAAAAGGTAGGTGTTAACAAGGGAATATTCCATCCGGTCCTCCTCTAAGACCAGTTCGGCAATGCTGCCCCTGGGGGAGAGGTTGAGCATCACCGCCACATCGCCGCCCTGCAGGTTTAAATCAACAAGCGCCACTTTTTTACTGTTGTCCTGGGCCAGGCAAACCGCCAGGTTGCATGATAATGTGGTTTTGCCGACGCCTCCTTTACTGGAGAAAACAACTATCATTCTACATCTATGTGCCGGTTCAGGCGCTGTTTCTACAGCAGGTGGCAGGGTTGTGCGGAATGAACGCATTTTATAGGACTTGCTGACCCGTCTTATGGTTTCAGCCAGGTCATTGCCGCTAAAAGGTTTAACCAGGTAGTCCCTGGCCCCGGCGGCCATGGCCTTCCTAAGATATTCCGGCTCTCCCTGAATGGAGATGATGACAATAGCCG
>JBAZQW010000166.1:0-5441 GCA_041645005.1 Desulfotomaculaceae bacterium
TTATTTTCGGTTCCTGGGTCAGGGCCTTGGCGATAATCACCCTTTGCCTTTCTCCGCCGCTGATAGCCGTGATCAGCCGGTCTGCCAGGTGGTAGGTGTTGGTCAATTCCATAGCCTGCCTGGCCACTTCAAAATCTTTTATTCCCTCGCTTTGAAAAAGGCCCAGGTGAGGGGAGCGGCCCATGATAACCACATCTTTGACTGTAAATGAAAAATTTACGGCAGTCTCCTGGGGGACGACAGCCATTTTTTTAGCCACATCCCGTGTGTCCAGGCTGTAAAGGTCCTCCTCATTCAAAAGCACTGCACCCTTGACAGGTTTCAGCACCCGGCTCAAGGATTTTAACAAAGTTGATTTACCCGAACCATTGGGGCCGATAATGCCGGTAAAGCTGCCGCCCTCTATTGAAAAGTTCAGTCCGTTCAGCACTTTAACCGCCCCGTAAGAACATTCGATTTCATCTATTTTTAAGATCACAGCCATTATCTTTACCTCCAGGATCGATTTTAAAAGGACGCTTCTATCCCGATAATAACTTTCCGGGCTGCCTTTATAAATCAGGTGCGAATCATCGCTGATTTTCATTTTCTGCTGGCGCCGCGAAGCGGCATGAGTGTAAAAACCTGTTAAAAACCAGGGTTGTTCTTTTTTCTCAGCAGGTATATGAAAAAGGGGCCTCCGCACAGGGCCGTGATGATACCCACCGGTATTTCTTCGGGGGCCGCAGCGGTGCGGGCCAGGGCATCCGCCATAATCAGGAAAATGGCGCCGGTTAGTGCCGAGGCGGGGAGAAGGACGCGGTGATCAGGTCCGACCATCAGGCGTACGGCGTGGGGTACGATCAGGCCGACAAAAGCAATAACGCCGCTGACTGAAACAGCGGATGCTGTAGTTAGTGTCGCTGCCACCAGCAGGACTTTTTTCATTCTTTCCACGTCGATCCCCAGGTGCTGTGCCGGTTCTTCGCCCAGCAGGATTACGTTCAGCTTGCGGGCATAGAGATGCATCAGGGTATAACCTACAATGAAATAGGGCAGCAGTATCTTTACATGATCCCAGCCGCGGCCCGCAAATCCGCCAATCATCCAGAATAGTATCTGGTGGACGTTCTGGCCGTTGGTGATCATGATGTACGAGGTTATGGCTGAAAGGAATAGCCCGACTGCTATCCCGGCCAGAAGCAGTGTCGACATTTGAACCCGGTTTCCCACCTTGGCCAGGTTGTATACCATAACAGAGGTACCCAGGCCAGCTCCAAAGGCAATCAAGGGGACCGCGTAAATCCCCAGCGCCTGCATGCCAATGCCGGACAGCATGGCTGCCGTCGCTCCCAGGGCGGCGCCCTGGGATATGCCCAGGATATACGGGTCGGCCATCGGGTTCACCAGGAGGCCCTGGAGGACCACCCCGGAAGCGGCCAAACCCGCTCCTACCAGCGCTGCCAGGATGACTCGCGCCAGCCTCATTTGAAAGACGATTGTTTCATAATTTTCAGGCCAGTCGCCGCGCGGGATCAGACTGCCGACCCATGGCAAGCGGCGCAGCAGCATGGTTAAAACGTCGGTAAAACCAATTCGCGCCGGGCCGATAGTAGTGCATAAAACCACAGTCAACCCCAGCACAGCCAGCAATAAGAAGATTAAGACTCTCCACCGCCAAACCTGTTCATTTTGATTCAACTACGGGCCCCCCAAAAAAGACATGTAATCAAGACATGCTGTGGCAACCTCTATTTTATGAGATCAGGGTGGATCAACCTGGCGATATATTCAAAACCCTCTACCACACGCGGACCGGTGCGGACCACCGTGTTCTCATCACTGACCAGCCCAATACGGTTATTCTTGATGGCGGACACCTGCTCCCACCCTTTACGTGATTTAAACTGCTCCACAGTTTGCAGGGATGAACCATGATGGCATAAAATAGCAACCTTTGGATCCCGGGCTAATACCATTTCGGGACTTAAGTTCACCCAGTCCTGTTCCACGTCGCCAGCTATGTTTTTACCCCCCGCCATAGTAATAAGGCTGTTAACAAAGCTTTTTGAGCCGCCCGTGGTAAGGGGGTCGGGCCATATTTCAAAATAAACGGCAGGCTTTTGTTCATCGGGAAGACCGCTCACTTTAGTGGTGATGCTGTCAATACGCTTTTGCATATCAGCTGTCAGATTATTAGCCGCATCAGATGCCCCGGTAACCTGACCGATCAGCCGCATGTTTTCCAGCACCTGCGGTAGGTTCAGGGACTCAATGACAACCACTGTCAGTCCCGCGTTTTCCAATTGGGGCACGTAATTCTCATTGATGGTTGTCGCCAGTACCAGATCTGGCTTGGCCGCCACCACCAGTTCCGCGCTCGGGGTGGAAAAACCGCCTATCTTTGGCTTTGTCTTGGCTTCGGCCGGATAGTCACAGTAATTTGTTACACCCACCACTTTGTCACCTAATCCCAGGGCAAAAAGGGTCTCTGTAACCGCAGGCGCCAGGGAAACTATCCGCTGGGGCGCCTCTTTGATGGTTACCTGCCTGCCCAGGTCATCTGTAATCTGCAGGGGAAAACCAGAACCACTCACAACTTTTGTTGTCTTTGCGCATCCCTGTAACAGGAAAGTAAGTGACAGGATTAACAAAACAGATAATAGCGCAGTGACAGTAAATTTCCTTTTACTAAACATACCGTACCCCTCTCATATCATAATAAATAGAACTTATTTCATAAAGAGAACAATGCTGATACCAAGCTGGTTTGGTCTTTTTCTGACGTTCGACGTTCGACGACTGACGACCGAATTGTCAGGGAGCAACCTGTCTCTCCAGTGCCAGATATCTCTTTAGCGTCTGAAATAATGCTTTGCGCACCCCAAGGGCGAGCATATAACCTGTTAATGTCCCCGGTCCGGCATATTCGTCGTAAGATATTGAATCTGCCGCGGCAATTACCAGCGCGTCAGTGTTGGTCCCGCTGGCGAAAGTTCCTGTAACCGGACATGTAATATTGAGCTGGCGCAGTGTCTGAGTCTTGGCTTCGGTTACGGTTTGCACGGCGTTAACCAGCGTGCCGGGTGATAAAGAATGGGACAGGAAGGCCATAATGTTGATCGTTCCAGGCTGAATTGTGTTGGAAGCCGGCACGCAATGAGGTGTGATACCGGCAGAGCAGGCATTGTTGACTCCTGCTGTGATAATTACCGTCACATAGTGCTCCTTATGTGACAGACTTACCCAACTGGCGTCATTAACCCTGGCCGCTGTCATAAGGGCCGCCCAGTCTGTGCTTACTATGGGTCTGTATATTTCAAATTCAGATGCCAGGAAAACAGCCATCTCGTCCTGGGGGCAGTCCGACGTATACCCTTTGTCCACCTGGCGGTTTAAAAAAAACCTCTTTGGGCCGATACCACCGCCGAAAACTCCTGAATTAATTGTAACCCATGGCTCAGAGGCCGCCGCCAGTATATATCCTGGACCTGGTAAGGCCCGCAGTCCATTTTGCAGATCAAACCATTTCCCCGGTTCGGGAAACAGGTATTCAACAGAGATTGGGCTGCCGGTAAGCGTCAAATTTTAACACCATCCTATTTAAGATATAAATCAAAAACCCCGGTCTAAAATACGGGGTGAGTAGATCATCCAGGTTATGCTATATTCGCTTTTTATCCGGCAAAATCCTGCCGGATATTTAGCTATAAAAGCTGTTATAACAAATTAAGAGAGTCTTGGAATTTATAAAAACCATTCATAAAAACAAGGTCAAAAAATACTTGTTTTTTTTGACAGCGGGATTATAATATACTCATTGAAAAAATCGCTTAATTCTTCAATAGAAGAAGCGGGGGACCCAATTACAGGGGTGAATCCGTTTGAGACGTTAGACGTGTGATGTGAGAAGTGGGAATTAAAGGATAGCCTTATGGGTCTTGGACCTAAAAGGAATACCTGGATCTCACAACCCACGACCCACGACTCACGACCCAAAAGGTAGGGTTATTCTTTCGACCCGAATCCGTCAGCTAACCTCGTAAGCGTTGAAAGAAGGATGATACATGCTTATTTGATCTGCCAAAAACCCGGGTGCTTTATTTCGCATGCCTGGGTTTATGTTTTTTGGTTATTAAATATAGTTTTTTAACAAATCTTAAGACAAGAGCTGTTTGATGTGATCAACGCAAGTTAGAAATGAAAAGAGGATAAAAAAAATTTGGAACACGTTGACTGGAGCGAGCGAAAAGCCGCTGACAGGGGCGGTCAAAAAAAATTCATGTTGCGGACTACGCCCGCCCAGACTCTGGTTATCGGATTTGCCGCTATTATCTTAACAGGAGCCATCTTTCTGACACTGCCCATGGCAGTCCAGCCGGGCAGGGAGATCAATTTCTTGACATCTCTTTTTACAGCCACATCGGCTGTTTGTGTTACCGGCCTGGTGGTGGTTGATACAGCTACCCACTGGACTACCTTCGGGCATATAGTAATCCTGTCCTTAATCCAGGTGGGCGGCTTGGGTTTTATGACTATGGCGACATTCCTGTATTTGGTGCTGGGACGCCGTATTGGACTAAAACAACGCCTCATTATCCAGGAATCCTTAAACCAGACCAGCCTGGCCGGTATCGTCAGGCTGGCCAGGTATGTTTTGCTTTTTACTTTTATTGTAGAATTTAGTTTCGCGGCAATTTTGGCGCTCCGCTGGTCGGCTGACCTGGGCTGGCAGAAGGGACTGTGGTTTGGGCTCTTCCATTCAGTGTCCTCTTTCAACAACGCCGGCTTTGACCTGTTCGGCAGCTACAAGAGCCTGACGGATTACGCCGGGGACGCCACGGTAACGCTTTGCATTACCACCCTGATCATCCTTGGCGGCATAGGGTTCAGCGTAATAGTGGATCTGGTCAGGCGATTAAGAGAGCCAAGACATCTCACACTGCACACCAAGATGGTGCTTTCAGTCACAGGCCTTTTAATTTTTTTCGGCACGATTATTATCTTTCTCCTTGAATATGACAACACTTTGCGGAATCTCAGCCCGCTGGGCAAGGTACTGGCGTCTTACTTCCAGGCGGTCACACCCAGGACGGCGGGCTTCAATACCCTCGATATAGGGGCGCTTCACTCAGCCACTCAGTTTTTTATTATTATTCTAATGTATATTGGCGCCTCCCCCGGTTCCACAGGTGGCGGTATCAAAACTACCACTTTTGGTACCCTGGTTGTTTCCGTCTGGTCAATGATCAGGGGCAAAGCAGAGGCTGATGTGTTCGAGCGCCGGGTTGGGCAGGAGCTGGTGTTCAAATCCCTGGCGATTATGTTTATAGCCTCGGCGCTCGTTGTGATCGTATCCCTGCTGTTGTCTATTACAGAAAAAGCCGATTTTCTAACGCTGCTGTTTGAAACCACTTCCGCTTTCGGCACGGTAGGCCTCAGCATGGGCGTCACTCCCAAAC
>JBAZQW010000167.1:0-5436 GCA_041645005.1 Desulfotomaculaceae bacterium
AATCTTATGCCTGTATTCGCCATGGAAAGGTAAAACGTATTTGGGTTTCAACAGATTTATCATTATTTTAATTTCTTCCACTGATGCGTGACCAGAAACATGGACCGTGCCGTCAACTTTATATACCACCCGTGCGCCAAGGCGAAAGAGGTTGTCTATGGTCCTGGCTACCAGCCTTTCATTGCCTGGTATGGGACTGGCGGAGATAACAACGGTGTCGCCGGACACTATGTTCACCTGCCGGTGCGTACCCTGGGACATTCTAGTCAGGGCTGCCGCTGGTTCTCCCTGACTGCCCGTGGTGATAATGACAACTTTTTCAGGCGACAATTTGTTAGCCTCAGTAACCTCCAGAAGAATATCGGAAGGTATTTGAAGATATCCCAGATCCAAAGCTACGTTGGCAATGTTAATCATACTCCTGCCGGCCAGGGCCACCTTCCGGCCGTATGCGGCAGCGGCATTTATGATCTGCTGCAATCTGTGTACATTGGAAGCAAAGGTAGTTACAATTATCCGCCGCTCTGACCGCTCAAAAATACTCTTCAGGGTTTCCCCCACCACTTTCTCAGACAAGGTATATCCTGGCTTTTCCACATTTGTGGTATCGCAGATAAACAGTAATACTCCACGATCACCGTAATGGGCAAGTTTGTTCAATTCCATAACTCTTCCGTCTACAGGGGTTTGGTCTATCTTAAAGTCACCGGAATGCACCACCAGTCCCGCCGGTGTCTCGATAGCCAGCCCAACGCCGTCAGGAATACTGTGGTTCACCCGGAAAAAATTTATTGTGAAACAACCCAGCTGCAGAGTATCCTCGGGATTTATAACATTCAGGGAGTAATCACCTTTGTCCAGTTTGTTCCTGTCCATTAATTTAGTACCGGCTATACCCACGGTAAGTGACGTGCCGTACACTGGAACATTGATTTCGTCTAATACAAAGGACAGCGCCCCGACATGATCTTCGTGGCCATGAGTAAGAATAATACCTCTCACTTTTTCTTTGTTGCTTTTTAAGTAGGCAATATTGGGGATCACCAGGTCTACACCAGGTAACTCTTCTGTGGGAAATTTTAATCCTGCATCGACAACAATAATGTCATCATTACATTCTAAGACAAGCATATTCTTGCCTATTTCTGATACGCCCCCAAGGGGGATGACGCTCAATGCATTTTTTCTTGATTTTGTCATAACTAAAACCTTTCCCCACGTTTTTGCTTTTCAATAAACCCCTTGAGATCTTCTCTTTTTACCCTCCAGCCGCGCCCCACTTTGAAAGCCTGGATTTTTCCTTCTTGCACCAGGCGGTACGTCGTAACTTCACTTATCTGAAGGTATTTCGCGACCTGTGATATGGTCATAATTTCATTCTCTTTAGTCATACAATTTTTCACCCCAAACAAGTATTTTGGTTCTAGATGCCTATTGATTAATAAAGATAATATAATTATATAGAATGTTACTCAAGCAAGCAATATATACTTAAAACACATTATATTATAAAAGATAACGCCCATTTCGGGCGCGTCAACTGACGAAAAATAACGCTGTGGTGTTTTCTTATCATTAACGGTAAATGGCGTAACCGACATTGGCGCCTTTCATGCCCTGGACAATAAACTCCAGCGGGGGTTTATCGTCAATGTCTTTAAAGGTGATCACCTGGTTGGAAACCGGCGCCGGCACTTCATTGGTGCACTGGTATGCACCGGGTTTGCCCAGCACAACCAGCATATTGTTATTCTCTTTGCTCTCCCTTCGTTAACTGCCGCTTTGCGCAAGATAGTCTATTATTCGATCGAAATTATGGCTATTTTCCTTTTTATATCAAATAAATCCTTTATCTTTATCATTTGATTTTTTTGTTAATGAGATCCCTTGTCATAAAAATTATGAATCATTGGAATAAAGGAATTCTTATTATAAACATAAAACTCTTGTATATCTGTAAAACCATTTTGGTGTCAGGGGGGTGTCAGGGGGACGGGGTTGTTGACACCATTTGAACCAGTTTCAAAATTTAAGTACAGGAGGAATGCTACATGGCTAACGATTACCGTCAGATGTGGGAGTCCATTGGTGTAGACCTGGAGGCGCACGACCAACTCCTGAATCTACTACCGACCACCTATGGGAAAGTATACATGAGCCAGGAAAACCGGCCGGAGGGGATGGAATATTTTGATTTTGTGATCAGCGAAGTGCACGGGCTACGCATTCAGGAACTGCAGGAACACAAGGCTGCGGGCGGCAAGGTCATCGGCGCTTTTTGCGTTTTCGTACCTGAGGAAATTGTCCGAGCCGCCGGGGGCATCTGTGTTGGATTGTGTTCGGGCGTTGAGATCGGCGCGGCCAAGGCGGAAAAAGTGTTGCCGAGAAATATCTGCCCGCTGATTAAATCCTTCATGGGCTTCAAACTGGGTAAGGTCTGCCCCTATTTCGAGTCCTGCGACATGGTGGTGGGGGAAACTACCTGCGACGGCAAAAAGAAAGCTTTTGAAATCTTAAGCGACTATGTTTCTGTTCATATGATGGAAACACCCCAGATGAAGAGAGAAAAAGACAAGCAATTATGGCGGAGCGAGGTGCAAGATTTTTTAGTCAAAGTGGAGGAATTTACAGGCAACAAGATTACCGTCGACTCGCTGCGGCAATCGATTAAAGACATCAACGGCAAGCGCAGGGCGCTTTTACGCCTGTCCGAACTGCGCCAGAACAACCCTGCTCCAATTAGTGGAAAAGATTGTCTCTTGATAGAACAAATCGCTATGTATGATGATGTGCCGCGATTTACCGCACAGTTAAACGCGCTTTGTGACGAGCTTGAAATACGGGTAAAAGAAGATAACGGTGTTGCTGAATCCGCCGCGCCCAGGATTATCGTCACAGGCACGCCGATGGCCCTGCCGAACTGGAAAGTGCCTCACATTATTGAAACCAGCGGCGCCGTGATTGTGGCCGAGGAAATGTGTACCGGGCTTCGTTATTTTGAGAACACGGTACCTGAAGAAGCTGAAACCACCGGGCAGATGGTTGATGATATCGCCAGCCGCTACCTTAATATCAACTGCGCCTGTTTTACGCCCAATGAAGGCCGTATGGAAAAACTAGTGAGCTTGGCCAGAGATTACAAGGCGGACGGAATTATCCATTGCTCCCTTGCTTTCTGCGACCCCTATCTGGTGGAAGCTAACCGGGTTGAAAAGGTACTGAAAGAACACAACATTCCCCTGTTGAAGATTGAAACCGATTATGGGCGGGAAGATTCAGGCCAGATTAAAACCAGAGTCGAAGCCTTTCTGGAAATGATCGGTAAGAAATAATCCGGATATAAAACTGAGGTTAGATAAACAATGATACTTAGGTACCCGGTACCGGGTACCTAAGTTATTAAGTTATTAGGGTTGTTATGAAAAACTGCTTTACCGCTAAACGCATTGACTTCCGTCTTAGAATAAACTAGAATAAATAAAAGCATCTACAAAATAGGGGATTGAGTTTGTGTCTGAGGTTGTTTTTAATTAACCAAATCTAATATGATAGTCTGCATCAAGCCGGCGCATTATTGCGGGGCTTAATTGGTTTGCGATGCGGACTGGTTAATTGAGAACACCGGCATAGTCTGCTCATCTTCCGGAATAAAGCGTTATGCTGTACCGTGCTCAAAAGCACGGTATTCTAATGTATTTTCGCGGCAAGTTGTGTTAATTGAGGCTGTGATGAACGAGATGTGTTCATTGCAGCCTATTTTATTCTTCGGGAGGTACCTGTCTTATGAACGAATATGCGATGAAAATATTGGAATACGACAAACTAAAGGAAAGCTTAAAACAGTATGCCGTTTCCGAACCGGCTAAAAACATGCTCGACAGGCTTCAGCCATCTGTTGACATGCCCGAAATTGAGCGATGGCTGCTTGAGACTACTGAGGCCCGGCGCATTACCGACATAAATGCCAGCATCCCGCTGATTGCAATGGAGAAAATTGGCGAGGTAATGGGTAAGACGGGGAAAGGGTTTGCCCTGACAACAGATGAATTGACAGCGGTCAAAGAACTGTTGGAAAGCGTCAGGAAGCTTAAGAGATTCATGAGCCCGATGCAGGCGGTCTCACCCGTCGTGGCTTCCTATGCCTTATCCATGTCGGAACTGCCCCACCTGCATGATGAAATCGACAGGTGCGTAATCAACGGGAGAGTTGATGACAGGGCAACGCCGGAGCTGAACAGGATAAGAAAAAAGATTGCCGTCACCGATGAAAGAATAAAACAAAAGCTAAACAGCATTTTATCTTCGCCTTCTTTGGCAAGCGTTATCCAGGAAGCCGTGGTCACCGTGAGGAACGGGCGGTACGTGATCCCCGTAAAGAGAGAATACAAGAGAAGCTTCGCGGGAAATGTACTCGATCTGTCATCAAGTGGTTCAACCCTGTTCATTGAGCCGGCGGCCATCGCCAGACTACAGGAGGAGCTCAATATATTGAAAATGGAAGAGGAAAAAGAAGTCTTCCGGATACTGTCCTGCCTGTCGGAAATGGTAGAAGCCGACACAAGGGAAATATCGATCAATGTGGAGGCATTTATCCAGTATGATTTTATTTTTGCCAAGGCGAAATACAGCAAATCCCTTGATTGTTTTCCTGTAAAGCTGAATGCGCGTAATAAGATCAGAATGAAAGGCGGCAGGCATCCTCTCATCGGCAAAAACGCTGTGCCGCTGGATTTTCAGATTGGTGAGGGCTATAGAGCTCTTGTAATTACCGGGCCCAATACTGGCGGGAAAACTGTGGCCTTAAAAACGATAGGACTGCTAACATTGATGGCTCAGTCCGGCCTGCACGCGCCTGTTGAAGAAGGAAGCGAGTTAGCTGTTTTCGCCAGTATCCTTGCAGATATTGGTGACGGCCAGAGCATCGAACAGTCTCTGAGCACCTTTTCATCCCATGTAAAAAACATTTCTGCTATCATTGAATGTTCTAACCCCAGTTCCCTGGTGCTTATGGATGAACTGGGAGCGGGCACCGACCCGGGTGAAGGCATGGGATTCGCCGTCGCGGTGCTGGAAGAGGTCTTCAGCAAGGGCGCCACCATCGTAGCCACAACCCATATCAGCGAAATCAAGGAATTTGCGGATAAAAGCGAGGGGTTCAAAAATGGCCGCATGGAGTTTGATATCGATTCCCTCAAGCCTCTGTACAGGCTGACGATAGGCCGACCGGGAGAAAGCAACGCGTTCCTGATCGCTCTGAGGCTCGGAGTGCGCAGGCGGATTATCGAACGTGCTCATGAGATAACATACGGGGAAAAGAAGGATTACTCTTGTGAAGTGACGCTCCGGCCACAGTCTATGATAGATGAGGATACAGCAGCCGGGCATGCGGCGTCGCCGGTGAGTGAAGCAATCGCAGTCAAGGCTGGCGGAAATTGG
>JBAZQW010000168.1:0-5396 GCA_041645005.1 Desulfotomaculaceae bacterium
AAACTGGTGTTCTCCTGGCTGCCGCCCCGCCGGTTCATCCGCCTGAGCACCGTATCTGCGGCGTGTTGGAGTGGCAGGTCAAGATAGCGGCATAATTTACCGGTCCGGGCCAGAGCCTGGATCAGTTTATCAGAAAAAAGGGTTGGGTAGGTGTAAAGGAGCCTGAGCCAGACCAGCCCTTCTACCTGGTCAAGCCTGAGCAGGAGGTCGTCCAGCGCGGGATTTTCATAAAGGTCAATACCGTAACGGGTAGTATCCTGGGCCACCAGGACCATCTCTTTCACGCCCCGCCGGGCCAATCCTGAGGCTTCACTTACAATATCTTCAATTGTTCTGCTCTTGTACGGCCCCCTGACTTGTGGAATGGTGCAGTACGAGCAGCGATTGTCACACCCTTCCGCAATTTTAAGGTAGGCCGAATAGAATGGAGTGGCTTGCAGCCTGGGATAGGTCGTGGTGTGCAGATGCCCAGGCTCGCCAACCATTAAAACCCTTTCACCTGCCAGGGCCTGCCGGATTGCTCCGGTAATGCCGGGCAGTGAACCAGTGCCAATGAGACCGTTTATTTCCGGTATTTCATTTAAAAGCTGTTCCGGGTAGCGCTGGGCCAGACAACCCGCTACCAGAAGAACGCGGCAGTTTCCTTGCTCCTTATTGCGGGCCAGTTCAAAAATCGTTTTAATAGATTCTTCTTTAGCGTCCTTAATAAAAGAGCAGGTGTTTACAACCAGCACATCCGCTTCCTGTTCGCGGTTGGTGATTTCATAACCTGAATCCTTGATCAACCCAAGCATAATCTCTGAATCAACCAAATTTTTTGGGCAGCCCAAACTTACCAGTCCCACTTTTAAGACCATATACCTGTCCTTTCAAGAAATAGCCTTCTAATAAAATTATCTAATTGGTGCGATAGTTGACAAACTGCAGGGGTATATCAAAATCATGATCTTTAATAATCTGCATTATAGCCTGCAGATCATCACGGTTTTTACCGCTGATTCTGACCTGATCCCCCTGAATCGCAACCTGTACCTTAAGCTTACTGTCTTTTACCAGCTTTGTAATCACTTTCGCCCTGTCTTTATCCAGACCCTGGACCAGGCTGACTTTCTGGCGAACCGTATCTTTCGCGGCGGGCTCGATTTTACCGTATCTCAGCGCTTTTAGATTTATCTCCCGCTTTACCATTTTTGTTTCCAATATGTCAATCACATTTTTTAGTTTAAACTCATCATCCCCAACCAGTGTGATTTCTTCACCATCATAGATAATGTCACTTTTACTTCCTTTAAAATCAAAACGGGTGCGCAGTTCCCTGATAGACTGGTCGACTGCGTTTCTAACCTCCTGCAGGTCTACCCGCGAGACAATATCGAAAGTGTTTTCCTTGGCCACCAAAAAACACCTGCCTTATGATTTTCTATTAAATGTACAACCTGTGGCGGAAAATGTCAAAGGTTACTGCTCTTTTTTGCATCATAGCTTCCAGAGGAAAAATAAATATAATGTCGAACTGTAAAAAGTGGACTAACGGAAGGAGACCCTGGCATGGCAGTATATTCCTTTGATGGAGACGACCTGAAAACAATGCTGCGGGGAGCCGTGGATCTGCTCGAGCAAACAAAAGAAGAGATCGATTCTTTAAATGTTTTTCCGGTACCGGACGGTGATACCGGCACAAACATGTACCAAACCCTGTCTTCTGCGTTAAAGGAAGCGCTTGGTATAGAATCAAACCATATCGGCCTGGTCGCTGAGGCATGCGCCCGCGGCGGACTGATCGGCGCCAGGGGTAATTCCGGGGTAATACTTTCCCAGGTGCTGCAGGGTTTTGCACTTTCACTGCACTCAAAAGAAAATGCTTCCGCCGCGGACATTTCAGACGCCCTGGAAAACGGAACCCAAATGGCCTACCGGGCTGTGATGATTCCCGTCGAGGGCACTATCCTGACGGTGGTTAAGAAGTCCGCCGAGGGCGCCGCCAACCGGCACAGCAGGGATCTGCTCAGAGTGATGGTGGCTGTTATGAAAAGCGCTATTACCGCCTTGCAGAAAACACCCGACCTCCTGCCCGTGCTTAAACAGGCCGGGGTTGTTGACGCCGGGGGCAAAGGTTTTGTCACAATTCTGGAAGGCGCCCTGCAGGCTCTAAAATCGGCCTCTCCCACAGCAAAAACACCTTCCCCGAAACCTACGGCAAGAACAGCAAGCCGGGTACAAGGCTTGTTAGATTTTCAAAGCAGCGCACAATCGCTCAGTTTCAATTATTGCACTGAACTTATCATCAAGGGAAACAACCTGCCAGGAGATACTATCAAGGCCCAGCTTTTTCCTTTCGGTGACAGTCTGATGGTGGTGGGCGACACCAGCACTATAAAAGTGCACATTCATTCAAACCACCCCGGGCTTGTCCTGGAATGCTGTCTAAAATATGGATCACTCAGCGATTTAAAAATAAACAACATGTCCGAACAATACAATGAATTTATCAGCGAAGACAAAAAAAACGAGCCCGGCAAACCCTTCGCGATTATCTCGGTAGGTGCCGGCGAAGGCATCTCATCAATAATGAAAAACCTCGGCGCAGACACGGTACTTGCCGGAGGCCAGACCTTTAACCCCAGCACGGGTGAATTCCTGGAAATCGCCGCCCAGGTTCCCTCTTCAAAAGTAATCATTCTCCCTAACAACAAAAATATCATTCTTGCCGCCGAACAGGCCAGAGGACTTTCCCCCAAAGAAATTACCGTCATCCCTGCCAGGAGCATCCCCCAGGGTATCAGCGCCCTGCTTTCTTTAAACCCGGATAACGATTTTAACACGACGGTTCACAAAATGAAGGAAGCCCTGTCGGCTGTGCGCACCGTTGAAGTAACCAGGGCTGTAAGGAATACAACTTATAACGACATGGTTATAAAAAAAGGGCAATTAATAGGCCTGGTTGATGGTGACTTAATAACAGCCGGCGATGATATGTCCAAAGTGTTCAATGATATTCTGAAAAAAATAGTTGAAGGCAGCGGCAATCTGGTTACAGTTTATTATGGTGAAAATGTGAACATTAATGAAATAGAAGTATTGCTTGAGACTGCGCGGGTAAAATACAGCGGAAATGATTTTGAGCTGCAAAAAGGCGGCCAGCCCGTATACGACCTGATTATATCTGTTGAGTAAAATATTAGGCCAAGGTGAACCTATGAACAAAATTAGAATCGTGACCGACAGTACAGCCGACCTGCCCAAAGAACTTATAGATAAACACAGGATCGTGGTAGTGCCGCTAAAGGTTATTTTTAACGATGAAGAGCCGCTGCTGGACGGAGTTGATATAGAAACCGAACAGTTTTACCGCCGCCAGGTTGAAAAAAAGGAATACTCCAGAACCTCCCAACCTGCCCCGGCTGAATTTTATAATGTTTTCAGCGGGATAACCGCGAGCGGTGCCAGCATTATTTCCATCCATCTTTCTTCCGCTTTGAGCGGCACCTGTCAGTCTGCCTGGATAGCCAGGGAAATGCTGCCAGGATCTGATATTGATGTAATTGATTCAAAGTCGGCCAGCATGGGATTAGGATTGATCGTTCTGGAGGCGGCACGCGCGGCGGACAACGGGAAAACAAAAAAGGAGATCCTTGACCTGATCGGTAAAATGATCTCAGAGACAAAGCTGTATTTTGTTGTTGATACTCTGGAATACCTGGCCAGGGGCGGACGAATCGGTAAGGCTCAGGCGTTGCTGGGCACGATCCTCAGCATCAAGCCACTCCTGCATTTAAATGACGGGATGGTGGAACCCCTGGAAAAAGTCAGGGGGAAATCCAGGGCTATTGAAAGGCTGGCTCAATTAGTTGAGGAAAAGGCAGGCCGGCAAAGAGTCATATGTTCCATAGTGCACGGGGTGGACCAGTCCGGCATGGAACAGCTTTACAAACGGCTGATACCGCGTTTGAAATGCGGGGAACCGGTTCTTTCAACCCTGGGCGCCGTAATTGGCACCCATGTGGGGCCACGAGCGCTGGGAGTCACATGGGTGCCAGAATCATAGACGAGGGCAACATGTCTTTTTAGGCGAAAAACACAGGCGCTCATATTACGTCCCGGGCGTCTTGAATTCACGGTCTATGACTTGACCGGGACCGTCCAGAAAGCCCATGTTCTGCCCGTTCACAATCACCTCGACCACACCGGCGTTGCCTAAAGTGAAAGCTATTTTTTCTTTGCCCTCAAACTCTTTTGATTGATTGGCGGCTAATTCACCCTGAAAAGATGGAACGCCGTCGACAACCACTCTAATCCAGCTTCTGTCGTTTTTCACATTGAGCACCACTTTAACACTAGAGGCTTTGGTGGCGTCAACCTGCCCGGACGGAGGCTGTTGTGGGGCAGAAAGCTGTTTTTGTTCACCCGTTTGCAATTGATCGCTTCCGCTATCAGCCGGGCGTTTTTGCCACATGCCTTTCGTTCCGTATAATATAGAAATAATCACTCCGATGATTATTATTGTTGAAATAACATAAAGCCGGTAGCGAGGCCTTCCCTGGGTTCTGGCTCTGACTTTCTCAACCGGTGGGGCCACTGTTTCTTCCGGTGCGGTTTGGGCAGGATACTGCAACCTGTATTCTTCCATTATTTCTTCAACTTTGACACCCAGAAATTTTGCGTAGTTCTTCAAAAAAGCCTTGGCGTATATAGGGCCGGGCAGAACTTGAAACTGCTCCTGCTCCAAAGCCTGAATATACTTGCGGCGGATCTTGGTTTCCTCTTCCACCGCTTCCAGGCTAAGCCCCATCGCTTCTCTGGCCTCTTTCAACGTTTTGCCGATCTCCACTGTTCTGCCCCCCATTAGGTTAATCTTTTACTTTACCGTCAAACCCCTGTATTCGGGCAGGTTTGTCGTAAAATTGAAGATTATCTCAGACGCTTTTTCAATATCAGTCGTGTCCACACAAATACTGTAATCCGCGCTCGGCCCTTCAGGGTATTTATATAAGGGGTCATAATAATTCTTTAACAGAAATGAAAAAACCGGATCGAAGTTCCTCTCGTCTAGCATCCTGTTAAGCTCCTCAACTTTAACCCGGCCTATTCTCTTTACCAGGGAAGAAGTCGCTTCCTGCAGCTGCTTTACATTATCGCCCGGCCCGCTGGCATAAATCTCGCGAATCCGCCTGACCCGGCTGGCCAGGGGCGCATACAACAAAACCCTGATGCCATTTTTTATAGCGTTCATCAAAGGTGGTGGAACCAGCAGGTTGCCAATTCGCCTGCTCTCGCACTCAACAAAAAAAACACCTTTATCGCCTATGGAAGTTAAAAACAGCATAATGGAACTTTCAAATGACTTTTGGCTGGGTGAAGGCGGCATCCCGATTTTTCCGAATACCGATCCCCTGTGC
>JBAZQW010000169.1:0-5390 GCA_041645005.1 Desulfotomaculaceae bacterium
CTTTAAGATAGCCTTTCCGCTAATGTTGATGTCTATAGTAATATCAACCGGTTATCTTCTTTTCTGGTATGTTTTCCACACTCAGACCGCAATGCTCGTTACATTAGGTACCGGGATAATGCTGGCACTGCTCTTAAAACCGGTAACCGGCATGCTGCTAAAAAATGCCAAAAGAAAGACAGAGGGATAATTGTTAGAGAAGCCCGTCAGAATACACTTATCTACTTCTCTTCAAAGTCTTTAAGCTTATCATTACGGCCAACAACTACCAGCACATCTCCTTCTTCGATCAAATGCTTGGCGCCGGGGGATATGACAACATCATTGCCCCGCCTGATAGCCAGCACAGTTACACCATGCTTTAACCTTAAAGCTCCTTCAGCCAGCGTTTTTCGGACTAAATTATCCGGCGCCATCAACTCAATAATACTATAGTCCGGTGAAAGGTTGATCTGGTCCATGATGTTTTTTGAGACCAGGGCCTGAGCTATCCTGGCACCCATATCCCGCTCAGGAAAGACCACTTTGTCAGCGCCAATCCTCTCCAAAACCTTCCCGTGCAGCTCGGTGACAGCTTTAGAAACCACTTTCTTAACACCTAGATCTTTCAGCATCACCGTCACCAGGATGTTTGTCTGGATATCCTGCCCGATGGCCACTATTACCACGTCAAAATTGCGAATGCCGAGCGCCTTAAGAGCCTGTTCGTCCATGGCGTCCACCTGGACCGCGTGGGTGACTTTATCCATGATGCTGTTAACTTTTTCCTCGTTCGTATCAACCGCCAGGACATCGTAGCCCATTCTTGTGAGGGTCAGGGCCAGGCTCGTCCCAAAGCGCCCAAGTCCGATTATGGCAAACTGCTTCATCTGCAAATCTCACCTGATTTCCTTGATTTTATAGGCATAGTCTTTTTACAGAACCTGCCTTCAGCCACTAAAATATAAAGAAATTATATAGAATAATCGGTAAAAAGAAAAGAAAAAGTCTACCTTTTTCTTAGGCGTTATGTTTGTGCCAGGGGCAGCCGGAAGGTAAATGTGCTGCCCTCTCCCACTTTACTTTCAACACTGATAGTGCCTCCGTGTTCTGTAGCGATCCACCTGGCGATAGCCAGGCCGAGCCCTGTCCCTTCGCCTGAGCGGGCCTGGTCAGCCCTGTAAAATCTCTCGAAAACATACTGCTGCTCGGACTGTGCAATGCCAATGCCGTCGTCAATCACGTGAACCTCAAGAAAAGAACCGTCTAGCCGGGCTTCAAGCCGTACCTCCCCACCGGCAGGTGTATATTTGAAAGCATTTTCTATTAATATGAGGAAAAGCTGTTTTAAATAATCCGCGTCACCCACCAGTTTGTATCCCTCAAATGTGGAAAAATCACCTGCCAGGAAACCGACTTTTTCGGAAAGGGTCAAACCAGTACGGGCAGCGTCCGTGAGCAGGGCAACCGGGCTGATTTCTTCTTTTTTTAATTCAAGTTTTGAGTCAGCCCTGGCCAGGACAAGCAGATCCGCTACCAATCTGGACATTCTCTCCGCCTCTCCCGCTATATCGGCCAGCGCCTCCGCCCTGGTTACAGGATCGGCATCCCCCATTTTCCTCAGCAGTTCTACGTTGCCGCGGATGGTTGTAAGCGGTGTGCGCAGCTCATGGGAAGCGTCTGAAACAAAGCGGCGCTGCGCCGCCTCAGCCTTTTCAAGACCGTGGTAGGCTGCCTGGAGCCGTTCCAGCATGTTGTCAAGTGTTCCGGCCAGGCGTCCTACTTCATCCCCCGGACCGCAGTAGTTAATCCGCCTGCTCAAATCCCTGGCCTGGATGGCTGATGCTGTCTCAGTAATCCGGTCAATAGGCTTTAGCGCCGCACCCGCCAGGAGCCAACCCAGGGTTCCGGCCAGGATTAGGATAATCCCACCGCCAAATAACAAAAGCAACCTGAGCCTTTTCAGGGCTGCTTCGGTTGGCCCCAGGATCCGGCCGACCTGCAGCACGCCAATTATCTGCCCCTCCAGGATAAGAGGACGGTTGTATATCCGCAAACCCTGGCTGCCGGACATAACCGTCTCAAAAAAGTCGCTGCCGCTGGCCGCCCGCCGCAGGGTTTCCTCGCTCAGGGGCATAATCTGCCCGCCCAGGTTGTTTGACTGGGCGGCGACTGTTCCGTTCCTGTCCACAACCTGGATATAGGTGTTGGGAGTGGCAAACACGTCCACATCGGGCAAAACCACCTGCCGCAGACTCCCCACTATTTTCGTTGAGCGGACAACATCCCCGGCAATCCCGGCCACAGCGCTGTCAGCCTCAAAATTGAGGTTGCGCTCCATAAAAAAATAGACCAGCGCGCCAAAAACCAGCATAGTCAAAGCCAGGACCACGCTGTACAGATAGGTGAGCTTGAGACGAAGGGACATTTCTTACATCCTTCCAGGCCATATTATTTGTTAGAATTCAGGAGTCAGAAGTCAGAATACAGAACAAATATTAAAAAATCATTAATAAACGCTGCCATTCGATCGATGTTCGATTGAAATCGAACCTACAATTTTCATCCTTCTGCCCGTACTGCGTTAGCAGCATATATCTTTTATCTTCAGTCTTTGTCTTCTGTCTTCTGTCTTCTGTCTTCTGTCTTCTATTTAAGCACGTAGCCAACCCCGCGCACTGTTTTGATCAGCCTTCCCCCGCCGGACTCCTCCAGCTTCTGTCTCAGCATGCCTATATACACTTCAAGAACGTTCGACTCACCATAGAAGTCGGCCCCCCAGACCCGGTCCATAATCAGGTCCCTGGTCAGGACCTGCCGCGGGTGTTCCATAAACAGGGACAAGAGCTCGAACTCCTTTGCCGTCAGACATAACGACCTGTCACCACGCCTGACCTCCCTGGTAATATAGTCAAGTACCAAATCATCGTATGACAGCGGCAGCAGTTCCGCCCTGTCGGACTTTTTTCTGCGCAGCAGCGCCCTGACCCTGGCCAGCAGTTCCTCCAGGGCAAATGGTTTCACCAGGTAGTCGTCCGAGCCCAGATCCAGTCCCTTAACCCGGTCGGCCACCTCGTCCTTGGCGGTGAGCATCAGCACCGGCAGGTCGCTGACTGCCCGCAGCCTGCGGCATACCTCCCAGCCGTCAAGCCCCGGCATCAGCACATCCAGAATAACCAGGTCAGGCTGCCAGGACGCCGCCAACCTCAGACCCTCCTCGCCGCCTCCCGCCGCCTGCACGTCATATCCTTCAAAAACCAGCGAGCGGCGCAGCAGGGCGGTAATTTTTTTATCGTCATCAACAACCAGGATTTTAGACGTCATTCCTAACCTCCAAAGACCTATTCATTTTACAAATTTATCTTATGAATTCGTTGTATTAGCTTTAAAAACCTGCCGCACCCACCTGCCCTCTAAGTCTAATACCTGTTAATAAAATATTTGTCGAAACATGATGGAAATTTGTAGAAAATAATGGTCGCATTTCACAGGACTATAACAAAATTTGTAGAACTAACAAAACATCTTAAAAGTTGAGGCATAAAATGGAAATATTAAACGCATCATAGCCTTCCTCAAGACTTTTTATTAAATATTTTTGCTTTATTAATTTCAAAGTTTAAAAAACCAAGAGAGGACGCCTGGGAAATATGAGTTACCTTGCTATCAGTAAAAGCTTGGCCGGATTCTTAACTGAAAAAGCCAGCCTTACACCGGAAAAGGAAGTCGTCCTGACCTATGCTATTGAAGTGCTTGTTATAAACCTGGGCAATATCCTGTGCACTCTGATCCTGGCCGCGCTGTTGGGAGTGCTGCCCGGGACCCTGTCCTGCCTTATTACAGCTTTTTTGTTCAGGCATACGGCTGGCGGCGCCCATTCCAGATCCCCCTGGCGCTGCGCCGCTGTTACCATCACTATATTTCCAGCGATGGCCCTTTTAGCGGTGTTTCTCGCGCAGTTCAGCGCAGTATTCATAGGTGTCCTGTCAACTCTGGCCGTACTGACCGGGTTAATCACTGTAGCTGTTTTAGCCCCGGTCGACTCACCGTCCGCCCCAATTATTTCGCCGGTCAGAAGAAAGAAACTAAAAATACTTTCGCTGGTGGTGCTTACATTGATTACGGCAACTATATTTTTCATCCGACGGAGCGGCTGGGTTTATGCCCCACAAATCCAGATATGTTTAGTATTAAGTGTACTTTGGGTAAGTTTTATGCTCAGCAGACCAGGGCACAGTGTGATGTGCCTTATCGATAAAATTAATTTAAGGAGGTGTAAAGCATCATGAAAAAAATCGTGGTAAGGTTAATTATTTTTGCCGCAACGACTTTGCTTCTTTTAGCCAATGTTTTCGCAGCATCCGCATGTGGTTTCTCTCAATATCAGCCGGAAGTGCCCGAGTTGTTAAGGAAATGATAAAAGAGGTGGTTCTTCCACCTCTTTTTCACAGGGTAGCTCACATGGAGGTGAATGTTTTTGAATGTGGGAAAGGCTACTGTAGACAAACAGAACTCACTATTCGAACACTTGTCAGCCATGCACATGTTATCAATACTCATATTGATATTGGGCTTCATAAAATATAAACATATTATCAACATTTACCCTGCAACTAACACCCGTCTTTTTGCTTTATTGAGTTTAGTCGGGCTGGCATTGGTTTTACTGTATAACTCTGCTTTTTTTCTTAAAATCAATATTAGAGAAGACCAACTTAAAGAAACTTATAAATTTACCTCAGTAATTAAATTAGCATATGTGATTTTCCCGTTTCTTATAGCATTAATACTATTCTGCATTAAAGAAACTGGCATTTCAATGGAAATAATTTTTGTACTGCCCGTTTTGTTTACCGCAACGGTGATGGGTAAAAGTGCAAGTTATGTGATGGCCACGGTTTGCACTTTTGTTTTAATTTTTAACCAGGATTTAAGGTTAGACTCGCTGGTGCCGGCGCTGGAATCAAATATATTTATTATCTGCATAATGTACGCTGTGGGCTGGTTTGTCGGCGGGTTAATGGACATTGAGGCCCAGCACCGGAAGCAGTTAAAACAAAGTGTACTTAACCTCAAAGAAGAGATTGACCGGCGGGAAGTGATGGAGAAGGAAATGGCCCGCCTCGACAGGCTTAATCTTATAGGAGAAATGGCGGCCGGCATCGGTCATGAAATCAGGAACCCGATGACAACCGTAAGAGGTTTTTTGCAGTTAATGGAGGGAAAAGACAGGTATGCCCAGGACAGGGAATTTCTTGAGCTAATGATTTGCGAACTGGACAGGGCCAATTCAATTATTACCGAGTATCTGTCATTGGCAAAAAATAAAGTAATGGCCTTAAAGGAACATAACCTGAACTCGATAGTAGAAAACCTTTTCCCGTTAATCCAGGCTGACGCAATGGTTACGG
>JBAZQW010000170.1:0-5322 GCA_041645005.1 Desulfotomaculaceae bacterium
TTTACAGGGAATGGTTTAGCGGCGCCAGTCGCCACGCTGGCATTTGCGACAGCATTTACCTTTTGCAGGTACGACTGGTAATCCTGTTCAGTCCAGTTGACAGCAACGTTTTTTGTGGTAAACAGGGTGTAATACCCTACCCCGGCGGCAATTGCTATGATTATAAGCAGAGCAATCAAAAATTTTTTCACCGGACAAGCAACTCCTTCCATAATAGGTATAAAATTTTTATGGTTAAATGATATCTTAGCCGCCTTGTATTGTCAATTTGTTAATAATAATGTGCGAATTTTTACCTTGGTGCCGCTTTTTTTATTTGTGGTTAGAGTCGCTGTAGAAGTGAAAGCTTTAGTAAATCAAAAAAAGCCTTGGTTTACAAGGCTTTTTTCCAGGCGGAAAAGTGGATCCAAGCAACAGGGGGAAATATTTTAAAGTATGATCAAAGAAGCATTTTTAGTTAAGTCCAGGATCTTGGTTTCTTTATTCCTGGAACCATCCTTATTGTACAGAACTTTAATTATAGGCCGCGCTTTAGCCGTTGTATTCTGTTCTTTAACTATGCCAATTTCGCCGCTATTCAATTTAATAAAGGTGCCATTGGGGTAATGGGCAATATGTGTGATAAAAGAATTAACTATGGTCTTATCCAGCGATTTATTGCTTTCCTTTTCAAGATATCTGGCAGTGTCATGAACAGATAGTTTATTTAAATTAATTAAAAGGTCAAAATAGTTGGCAACAGCTGTTATCATCGCGAATTTATGGATCTTATAGCCATTGATACCATTGGGGTAGCCTTTCCCATCGACTCTCTCATGATGCGCATAAATAACATATTTGGTTAAAGAGCTAATTTCGTCCAGCTCTTTAATAGTGTCATAACCTAATAAAGTATGAGAGCAAAACTGTTTATCTCTTTCTGTCAGAGGGTTTTTTGTAATTAGATCTTCAGAGATAAAAGCTTTACCGATATCGTGCAAAATCCCACCCATGCCCAGCTTGTGTAATTCCAGATCATTATAGCCGCTCATGGCTATAGCTTTAGACCCGTGGCTTTGCGTCCCCATCTTTCGCATGGGTTTGCCTTTTTCTTTTCTATTATTTTACTATTAACAGTCCCGTAATTAAATAGTACTAAAGACCTATTTTTCAGATCTACAAGGCTTGTCCCGAGTGCAGGTATCCCAACTGTACCTTCGGCAAAGGTTCAAATTAGTTGTCAGTAGTTGTATTTATCTTTATGATGAAGATAAAAACATGACTTTCTCCGGGAGGGGCATTAAATATGGAAATTAACCTGCAGCAAGGAAAAATCATCGTCACCGTCATAGGGCAGGAAAACCTGGGCGACAGCCTGCTGGGGGCAAAAATAGTGCTTACAACCGGGGGCACAGAGAAAAAGGGAAGCCTGCAGGTGCCCTGGCTGGAAGATGAGGCAGTTGAGCTAGTCCGGGCCAACCAGTCTGACGGGATGTTTAAGATCGCCAATCTGGTCAATCCGGCCCAGCCGGAACAGAGCGCGACAGTAATGATTGACCCCTATTTGGCGCCGCCTGAACTCATCATTCTGGGAGGAGGTCATATAGCGGTTCCGCTGGCAAATATCGGACATCTGCTGGGCTACCAGGTTACGGTATTAGATGACAGACCTGATTTTGTCTCACCGGAGCGCTTCACAGGCGCCTACAAAAGTATCTGCTGCAGTTTTGATGATATAGAAAATATACTGAAGCTGGGACCCGCCAGTAGTGTTGTGATTGTTACCAGGGGGCACATGCACGACCTGGACTGTTTGCGCAAGGTGATCAAGTATCCCGTCGCTTACCTGGGCATGATCGGCAGCCGGCGCAAGATCAAAATGATCCGCCAGCAGCTGCTCGAAGACGGTATCGGTATAGAAAAGATTGAAAAAGTGCGCATGCCCATAGGTCTGGATATCGGCGCCCAAACCCCCGCTGAGATTGCGGTGTGCATCACCGCAGAAATGATCAAGGACCGCCGGGGAGGAAGCGCGGGTTCGCTGGTCGAAGGCCGTGCTCAGAAAGCAGATCACCCGAACGATTGTGAGCTGCCTTCCGCCGCTGATAAAGACGCGCTGCATAAGGCCATAAGTGCGGCTTTTGAAAAAACGCCCGCGGCGCTGGCCACAATTATTAAAACAAAGGGCTCCACCCCCCGCAAAGCGGGCGCCAGGATGCTTATTTACAGGGACGGACGCACTCTGGGAACAATTGGCGGCGGTTGCGGTGAGTCGGAAGTTTACCTGCAGGCTCTCAATATTATTGATGATGGAAAGGCCCGTGTACACAGGGTATCCCTGACTGCGGACATAGCTGCCGCCGAAGGCATGGCCTGCGGCGGGACGATGGAAGTGTTCATTGAACCGGCAATCATGTTTTGCAGAGTCTTTTAATGGTGGTGAAACAATATGATCCAACATAGTCCGATGGTAATCATAAAGGGTGCAGGCGACCTGGCCACGGGAGTTGCTTACCGACTTTATAAGTGCAAAATGGATGTGATCATGACTGAAATAAGCTGCCCGCTGGTGGTTAGAAGAAAAGTGGCCTTTGCTGCGGCAGTTAATGAGGGGATGGTTACAGTTGAAGGAATTAAAGCCAGCCTGGCCAGCACGGTGGAAGAGGCCTGTGACATGCTTGATGACAGGATTATCCCTGTTATGGTAGATCCAGAAGCAGATTTGGTGAAAGAGGTCGGCCCTACCGTGGTGGTCGATGCCAGGATGGCTAAGCGCAACCTGGGTACGACTATAGATGAAGCGCCCCTGGTGATCGGTCTGGGACCGGGATTTGAGGCCGGGCAGGATGTCCACGCGGTTATTGAAACCTGCAGGGGGCACCGTTTGGGCCGTGTTATTTACAGAGGCAGCGCTATTCCCGACACCGGCAAACCCGGAGCTGTGAGCGGCTTTACGGTAGAAAGGCTGTTAAGGGCGCCGGTAGAAGGAGTTGTGAAGCCGGAACGTTCTATCGGGGATCTGGTGGAAAAAGGTGATGTGGTAGCCTTGGTGGAGAATACTCCGGTCAGGGCCCAGATATCAGGTATAATAAGAGGAATGATTCAAGGTGGGGCCAGGGTGCCTCAGGGAACTAAAATTGGTGATATCGATCCAAGAAAAGATACTGAAATTGATACCATCTCCGACAAAGCCCTGTCTGTCGGTGGCGGAGTTTTGGAAGCTGTGTTCAGCTTTTTAGTATCACAATAAATTCTTTTTAAGGGAAAATTGTAACTATGAAAATTAATGACGCGCTAGGCCTGAAGGAACGTGAAGTTATATCCTTTATAGGTGGGGGCGGCAAGACCTCCCTTATGTTCCGACTGGCAGAGGAAATATCTGTTCAAAATAATGTTATTATTACCACTACCACAAAAATCTTTTTGCCCTCGCCTGATAAATTCCCCCTGGTGCTTTTAGGAGAGAGAGAGGCGGCGGAAAATGACCTCGCCGGGTATCTCCGGTCTGGATTGAAGCCAGTGGTAGGGTCCGGTCTGTTGGACAATAATAAGGTAAAAGGGATTACCACCGATCAGGTGAGCTTGCTGCAGTATTACGCGGACTATACTTTAGTTGAAGCCGATGGTTCCAGAGGCCTTTCCCTGAAAGGGCATTTAGATTATGAACCGGTCATTCCCGGGGAAACGACTTTGCTCGTGGTTGTGGTAGGCGCTGATATTATTGGAAAAACTCTGGACAGCAAATATGTACACCGTCCGGAGATTGCTGCCAGGCGGACCGGCCGGGCGATGGGTTCTGAAATCGACGCGGCGCTGATAGCCGGATTAATCACTCATCCGGAAGAACTGCTGCGTGACACACCTCCGGGCGCCAGGGTTGAGGTGTTTATCAACAAGGTGGACTGCCTGGCGGACGTGGCTGAAGGGTACCGGTTGGCCAGGTTGCTCCTGGGTAAAAAAATCGAAAAGGTCATACTGGGTTCAGCGGTGGGTGAAGCCTCCGTTCTGGATATATTTAAAGTTTGCGGTGACACAAGAGCCTTTGCGGAGAATTATAAATCAACAGCAATATCGTAACTGCAAGCAAATTAATCTTTCAGTTTTTGCTGTAAGGACTTTTGTGCCGCTGCAGCGGGAGTGGACTGAACATGATTTCAGCAATCATTCTGGCCGCGGGTATGTCTTCCAGAATGGGCAGCCCTAAACAACTGCTTAAATTGGGAGACAGGACATTGATCCGGATTGTCACAGAAAATGTACTGGCCTCATCAGTAGATGAGGTGCTGGTTGTGACCGGTTATCTGGAGCACCAGGTGAGCGCTGCCATTAAAGATTTGCCCATTAAAACCGTTCTTAACCCCTGCTATGAACAGGGCCAGGGCACCTCTCTGGCTGCAGGGGTCAGGACGTTGAATGTTAACACTTCCGCCTTTCTGGTTTTTATGGTTGACCAGCCCTTTATCACTGCGTCATTGATAAACACGGTGATCGGGGAGTTTAAAAAAAGACGTAGCCTGGTTCTTCGCCCGGTCTGCAATGGCCAACCCGGCCATCCGGTAATATTCAGCTATGATTTGAGCGGCCGGCTAAACCATCTGGAAGGGGATAAAGGGGCGCGGCAGGTACTGAAAAAACTTGGGAATAAGGTGGATTATTTTCCGGTGCAAGACGAGGCAGCGATTTTTGATATAGACACACCGGAAGTTTATGATAGTTTAAAAATGAAGCTGAATAAAGACATTAATTTTTAAAATTTATAAAGCGTACCCTCAACTAAATACTCTACCTCTCTTTTTCCTTTGACATGGATGGCAACAAAAAGTTATCCACAATTCTCTTTCTTAATAAGGGACTGTCCAGGGACGTCGCCCCGCCAGCCATTTCAGTTGGCTGATGAGAATATGGGACAACGCCATTTACTTATTGATAATTAATTGCCACAGTAGTAATATTATGGTGTGCCTTTAATTAACTAGTTAATTGCTCTCTTTGGGGGAGCCGTTTTTTATTTTTTACTAACATATTATATAGGATGGTTAAGTGACCTAAATGAATAAAGTGATCAGAGAAACCAGAACCAATCTGGTGGGGATAATAAAGACAGCATTTAATCTGTTCAAAAGGCTGGCGGGTATAGCCATCGGCGCAGCCCTGATAGCGGTTGCCTTTAACGCCTTTGTCATACCTTACGGGCTGCTTTCGGGGGGAGTTTCCGGCCTGGCCCTGATGGGAAACTACTTGTACGGATTTCCTGTTTACCTGGGCATATTTCTTTTAAATATACCCATCTTTCTGTGGGGCTTAAAAGAGCTTGACTGGAAATTAATTCTGTACAGCGCGGTT
>JBAZQW010000171.1:0-5293 GCA_041645005.1 Desulfotomaculaceae bacterium
AGAGTCAATAATCTTGCCGTCTTTTACTGCCCAACTGCCGAATTTCCTAAAATGGTTCCAGGATTTATATCTCTGATCGTCCATATCCGGAAACACACTTTAAGAAACGGAGTTTTTATCCTCACTCCTGTGCCCTTTGCGCTTGTAAATTTTCGCAGTTCATCCCAGCTCAAACCAGAACTTCAACCTGTGGCCGTTGGTTTTCAGCCACTTCCGGCAGTCCTTGTAATCCGGGCAGATCCTTTCCACCAGCGACCAGAACTTCTTGGAATGGTCTGGCTGAATCAAATGCAAAAGTTCGTGCGCGACAATATAATCTATAACCTGCAGGGGAGCCATAACCAGGCGCCAGTTAAAGTTCAAGTTTTTCCGCTGGGAGCAGCTGCCCCAGCGCGTCTTCTGATCCCTGATAAAAACCCTTTTAAAGTCAAGGTTCAGTACTTGATTAACTACCCTGACCCGCTGGTTAATCAACAAGCGGGCCATGGTTCTAAACCAGCCTTCGAGCACAGCCGCGGTGGCGCCCTCAGCCTCTGCCGGCACAAGCACAAGCAGTCTTCCTTCCTCTACTTGCACGGTCCCAGCAGCGCCCTTTGCCACCCTGGTCTCCACTTCATACTCCCGCCCACGGTAAAGAACCCTGCACCCGCTTTGCTGTTGATAAAAATGAAGGCTTTCCTTAATCCGTAAATAATAATCAAGCTTACTTAGAATCCAGTTCTGCTTTTTGATTAAAATCGATTCCACTAAATCCAGGTCGAATTTCGCAGGGACTACTACCTCAAGGCCGTTTTCACCGCCGACCATAAGCCTCAGGTTCTTTGCCTTTTGACTTCTGATTAATGAGTAAGCCACAGCCCTTCCGGCAAGGTTGACCGATCCCCCGCTCCCCTTAACCAGCATTGCCGCCGCAGGGGCCTGCCGCGCCACAGCTGCCTGCGCCGGGACACCCTGGCGGTGTCTCGCAGCCGGAGCATGCTGTATTGTCATTAGCAGGTTTTCCAACCGAGCTGGGCAAAAATGGCGCGGAAATTAGTTTCTTTAAACTGGTACCGCCGCAGGCTTTACATTTCAGCTCGCTGCTCTGCCCCGGCAGTTGGAGAACTTCAAAAACTTTGGCGCAATCGTTGCATTTGTATTCGAATATCGGCATCATCAACACCCCCGTAAATATTTCACAAGCTAAAAAGCCATTTCCGGCTTTATAATAAAGATTTTTACCTTTATCATTGATCTGAAACGGGAATCCTCCTCAGCTCAAAAATAACCGGGCGTTCCGGATCCGGGCAGGCCCATGTGGTTACCTCGCTGTCGCTGGTCCAGGGGAAATTGCCGCCATAAAGCAATGCGGCCACAGCTGAACGCAGGGAGTCATAGGCAAACTGGCACATGCCCCCCGGGGTGAACCCCGTAAATTCAAAGCTGTCACCTACCTTGTGGCCGTATGAACATTTTCCGTCGCCCCGGATCTCCACAATCGTTGCCACCACTTTATATTTATACATTTTACCTCCCCAGCAGCTTTTAAACAACTTTTTAAACTAATTCGCTGTGCTTTAAAATACACAGTCCCCTTGTTTCAGGAAGGGCAGCCTTATTTCCTTTTGCCGCCTCCGGGCATAAGTTTACAAGTGGACAAAAACATTTTAATAGAAAATCAAACATTTTAAAAGCATTTCTTTGTAAAAACGGTCAAAAGCTATTCTGAAAGCTAAAGCGCAGAAAGCCTACCCTTTGTTTAAACACTAAACCATGGGCTTCTTAACTTTTTGGTTAATGAATGATCTTACGGCGCCTGAATATAATAATAGCATGAGCAAACACAGATCGCATGTTGACAGAAAACGAAATGAGCATGGGAACGCGTTAACGAAAATGCGCGTAGGTCAAATGGAGCGGTTGAATAAAGCCGCTCCACTGGTTGAATATAACCTGGAAAGTTTTTCGGGAAAATTTGAGGTTTATGACCCGAATAAAAAAAAGGGGCGGAAAAGCAGTGTGTTTATTTAGGGGTTTAAAAACTCCGCTTAAAAGGAGGTTCTGTTTTCAGTAAATGATCTGACAGGGTCAACAGTCTGACCATATCTTCATCAGCGGGGTCTAAGCCCAGCGCTTTTTCATAACAAAATTTTGCTTCGAAGAACCTGCCCAGTTTTAGATTGGCATTCCCCATCATTTTGAGATAAAGAGGTTTCGCCTCATACTTCGAGGCCGCTGTGAAATTTTCCAGGGCGGCTTCATAGCGGGCAAGTTCGTAACAGGCCAGTCCTTTCCAGTGCAGCGACCATTTCGCTCACCGGTCCCTACCCCCTCACAACGATAACTTTAACATTCACTCCTATTCCTCCACGAAAACTAACTGGGCTTGCTTTCCCAGCGGGCCGGGGGTTACTGGCACCCAGCCACTTGTCTTCATCCAGATCCTTTGTTCTGTTTTCACCCCAAAAACCTCCCCCGGGAAAATTATTTGGCAGATAATTTAGTAATTTGTTAGATTGTTTTTAATTTCGCGAATTAGAAAAAAATCCTTTAAGTTAAAATATTATTTAATAATATTTATCGGCTATTCTGATCTTACTCTATAGAGTGATTGTACTGCATATTTTGTTATGTTATTATCTGGATAACTGGAGGTGGGTTATGAAAATAGTTTTTCACAAGATGTTCCGGGAGGTTTATGATTACGACCCTGCCGCGGTAGCTGGCAGGATGGACTGCATCGTTGATGAAGTAAACGGACTATACGAATTCGTGGAACCAGAGCCTGCCGCACCGGACGATCTACTGCTGGTGCACAGCGCAAGCCACCTGCAGTGGGTAAAAAGCCAAGGGCCATTATACGAAGTCGCTATATTATCCGCGGGTGCGGCGATAACAGCGGCACAAACGGCCGCGGGAGGGACTCCGGCTTTCGCCCTGAACAGGCCGCCCGGCCATCATGCCAGCAGGGACTCAAGTTGGGGTTTTTGCTGGTTTAACAACGTAGCCATCGCAGTGGAAAAATTACGCGGGGAAGGCAAAGCTAACAAAGTCCTGATTGTTGATACTGATCTTCATTTTGGTGACGGCACAGATAATATTTTTAAGGACAACCCCGACGTTTTTTACTACCATGTGTACAATTTACAAGGACTGGAGCAATTCCTCGGCATGCACGCGGATTGTGACTTGATTGCGGTTTCCGCGGGATTCGACAAACACAAGCAGGACTGGGGCCTGATCTACTCAACGGAGGACTTTACCACCATCGGCCTGATGATCTCCAGCTATGCCCGGAAAGTTTGCGGTGGCAGGTTTTTTGCGGTTCTGGAAGGTGGTTACAATCACCAGGTGCTGGGTAAAAACGTCAAGGCGATGCTGCAGGGGTTTGAACACCGCTAGTTCCCTGGCGTTTTCCGTTTGGCCGGCACAGCTATGAACATACCCGCCAGGCCAAGGATAGCGGCAAAATACATGACCCCGCGGTAACCCCAGCCCTGGGCGATCAAACCACCTAAAAGCGGGCCAACCGAATTGCAAAGGTTTAATGTGGATTGGAAAATACCGCCTGCAGTCCCCTTTTCTTCCCCGCTGCGCAAGACGATCAGCAGCGCCCCTACATAGAGGCAGGACCAGGCCACTCCCAATAATATCATAATCACAACCAGGTAGAGGCGGCTTGTGGCAACGGCAAACGCGGCAAAAACAAGAGCGGACAGCAACTGTCCGTAAAAAAAAGTTTTGTACTCCGAAAACCGCTCTAATTGGCGCATGACTACAAACTGCACAACAAAGTTAACAGCCCATAAAAAGCCAATCCAGAACTTATCCATACCCAAAGAGGCCAGGTACAGCGGCAGAATTATCCACACAGCGGTTGCCCCGAGGTGCCGCAGGAAGACCGCCAGGTAAATCCGGTAATCCCGCCGCAAGACATGCCAGAGATTGGGCGGGTTGGGGAAATTGTATGAGGGTGCTTTTTGGAAGGCCAGGGAAAGCAAAAAGGCCAGCAGGCAGAATATAAAGCTGAGCCAGAAGAGCATCTCGATTTCACCGATAAACGCCGCCGCCAGCGCGCCGAAGATCCAGCCCAAAGACCCGTAGGAACTGTACTTGCCCATGTTTACGCCTGATTCAAACGCGTAGGCAATGGTCGCGGCAGTGGCTATGCCAAGGGAAAACCCCACAGCCGCGCGAACAGCCATCAATATCAGAACACTGTGGGCCACTAACTGGAGAGCAAAGGCCGCGCTGCTGATCAAAAGGCCCCACCGCACAAAAACAAGCCTGCCCAGGCTGTCAGATTTCCAGCCTGAGTATAGCGAAGATGATAAAAAAGCGACCCCGTAAAAGGAGCCAATTAATCCCACCTGAAAATCAGAGGCGCCCAGTTGCGCTCCCAGCAGCGGTATAAAGATAATAGAGCTCTGGATAGCAAAACTGAGTAAAAAATTCACAAGTCCTATCAGCCAACGGTAGGACCATTCCCCTCCCGGGCTTACCACCGAAACCTGCTCCTCTTGTTTACGCATAGTCGTATTTTAACACAAAAATATTTTGGTTGCATGTCTCATTAAACCTTACTCCCGCCGGAGCAGGCGCCAGCGGGAGTAAGAAAAAATCGTCTCTTATATTCCGGTTTTTCTTTCTTCCAACAGCTGGCAGGCTTCCAGCAGGCCCATCCCTTTATGGATGATACCGTGCACCGCCAGGAGAAGCGCCTCCGGGTGAGGGCTTTGCCAGACATTACGGCCCATGACGATGCCTCTGGCGCCTCCCTGGATAGCGCCAAAAACCATTTTCAGAGTATCCACATCCGTGTCGCACCTCGGCCCGCCGGCGATTAAAACCGGTACCGGGCAACCGGCCACTACCTGGTTGAAATTTTCCTCGGTATAGTAAGTCTTGATCATGTCAGCCCCGTGTTCCGCGGCTACTCTGGCGCCAAGCGCGATAAATCTGGCATCCTTCTTCTTTTCCTCGTTTATTTTACCAAGCCCGACTACACCCAGTAAAGGCATGTTCCAGCGGCGGCACTGGCCTGCCGCGCGGGCCAGGTCAAGCAACGTCTCATGTTCATAAGGAGAGCCGATAAAAGCTGTCACCGCTACCGAGTCCGCACCCGCGGCCAGCGCCTCCTCCACAGTGGCGGTCGGGCCTTCACGGGTCAACTCCGGGCCGGCCACAGTCGCTCCGCCGCTGATCCTCATAATAATACCTGGCTTTTTAGCTGGTTCAAACCCGTATTTTAGTATACCCTTGGTAAGCAGCCACGCGTCTACCAGCCCGGTCGCATCCAGACGCTCCACCGTTT
>JBAZQW010000173.1:0-5206 GCA_041645005.1 Desulfotomaculaceae bacterium
TAGCCTTGCCTGTCATCCGCCCGCGGTGCTGTTTGCGGTGTTTAACCCTTTTCGGTATAAGCATGTCGCCTATTCGCCTCCTTCACCGGGAGCAGTTTTACCTCCCCTGGCCGGGGCATTTATTACAGCCTTTGCTACCGGTAAAATTTCTCCCTTGTAGATCCAAACTTTAATGCCAATTTTCCCGTAAGTGGTATTTGCCTCAGCAACTCCGTAATCAATATCCGCGCGCAGGGTATGAAGTGGTACCTTGCCTTCGCTGTACCACTCGGAGCGGGCAATTTCAGCTCCTGCCAAACGGCCTCCGCACGCTATTTTAATCCCTTTGGCTCCCATTTTCATCGAGCGGGAAACAACCTGCTTCATGGCCCGCCTGAAGGCGCTCCGCTTTTCGAGTTGAGCAGCCACATTTTCCGCTACCAGTTGGGCTTCCAATTCGGGAACCTTGATTTCAACGATATTAACGTTGACCTGTTTACCCGTAAGGCTTTCCAACTGCCGGCGCAGGTTTTCAACTTCCACCCCGCCCCTGCCTATGACTATGCCAGGTTTGGCCGTGTGGATCGAAACTTTGACACGGTTGGCCGCCCGTTCTATCTTAACATGGGAAATGCCCGCCACATAAAGCTTTTTCTTGATATACCTGCGTATCTTAATATCCTCGTGCAAGAGGCCCGCGTAATTCCTTTTTTCAGCAAACCACTTGCTTTCCCAATCCTTAATAATACCGATTCGAAGGCCTATAGGATTGACTTTTTGCCCCACTTAAATTTATCCCTCCTTTTTATCGCCCACCATTACGGTAATGTGACTGGTGCGCTTACGCAGAACATCTGCGCGGCCCATGGCCCGGGGCTGAAAACGCTTTAAGGTGGGCCCCTGGTCAACATAGCACCCTGTTACGAATAATTCGTCCTTGTCCAATTGCAGGTTGTTTTCAGCGTTTGCCGCTGCCGATTTAACAACCTTGGTAACCACTTCCGATGCCCGTTTGGGTGTATACTTCAATATCGCCAGGGCCTCATTCACTTTCTTCCCCCGGATAAGGTCAATCACCTGACGCACCTTACGCGGGGATATCCTTATATACTTGGTTATGGCCTTAGCTTCCAACGGTTTTACCTCCCATCTTAGTCGTGGGTTGTGAGTACACGTCTATTTCAGTGCTGTAGACCTTTCGGTATGATGTCCGTGACCTCTAAAAAGCCTGGTGGGCGCAAATTCACCCAGTTTATGGCCCACCATATCCTCGGTGATATAAACAGGAACATGCTTTCTGCCTTCATGCACAGCGATAGTATGGCCTACCATTTGTGGGAAGATTGTAGAAGCCCTTGACCAGGTCTTAATGACTCTTTTCTCACCGGTTTCATTCATTTTTTCTATTCTTTGAAGCAGCTTTTCCTCGCAGAACGGCCCTTTCTTTAATGAACGACCCAAAACGCAACCTCCCTTCTGAGTCGTGAGTCGTGAGACGTGGGACGTGGGAATACTGGAATTTCTTTCAAGGTAATCCCCATGAAGCTCCATCGTTACGACTTACGAACAAATATGGCATTATAATTACTTGGTTCTTCTCTTAATGATTAATCTGTCGCTTGGTTTTTTCTTTCTGGTCCGGGCTCCCAGAGCCGGCTTGCCCCAGGGGGTCACCGGGTTGCGGCCTATGGGCGAACGGCCTTCACCGCCGCCATGGGGGTGGTCAACCGGGTTCATCGCCACGCCCCGGACTGTCGGGCGAATGCCCATCCAGCGCTTGCGGCCGGCTTTACCAATGGTAATGTTTTCGTGTTCAACATTGCCGACCTGGCCAATAGTGGCCCGACATTCCTGCAATACAAGCCGCATCTCGCCGGATGGCATCCTGATGTTGGCGTGTTTGCCTTCCTTGGCCATTAATTGCGCCGAGGTGCCCGCCGAGCGGACCAACTGGCCTCCACCCTTGGGATACAGTTCAATGTTGTGGACCATGGTGCCGAGTGGGATCTTCCTAAGAGGCAGACAGTTGCCCACCTTGATATCTGCGTCCGGTCCGGAAACCACCGTTTGACCAACATCAAGGCCAACCGGAGCAATGATGTACCGCTTTTCACCGTCGGCATAATTGAGCAGAGCGATGCGCGACGAACGATTGGGATCATACTCAACACTGGCAACCTTCGCCGGAATACCATCTTTATCCCGTTTAAAATCAATTATCCGGAACATCCGCTTGTGGCCGCCGCCATGGTGCCTTACTGTCAGTTTACCCCGAGCGTTACGCCCAGCGTTCTTTTTCAAAGGCTTGAGCAGCGACTTTTCGGGCTCCGACTTGGTAATATCTTTGAAATCCGAAACGGTCACAAAGCGGCGACCGGGTGAAGTTGGCTTAAACTTTTTTATAGCCACAGGGGTTTACACCTCCTAACCACAAAATTACATGCCTTCAAAAATTTCTATTTTATCGCCTTTTTTCAAAGTCACAATGGCTTTTTTAATGTCTGGTGTTCTGCCGGGAATACGGCGGACTCTTTTTATCTTACCTTTTACGTTCATTGTATTGACCTTTTCCACTTTAACTTTGAAAGTTTTTTCTACCGCCTGTTTGATTTCAGTCTTATTGGCTCTGGGATCCACCACAAAGGTATACTTGTTGTCTTGCAAAAGGGATGTGCTTTTCTCAGTTACCACCGGTTTTTTCAAAATATCTCGGGGGTCCTTCATTATGCAAACACCTCCTCAACTCTGACCACAGCATCCTTTGTGATAACCAGCTTATCATAGGTAAGAATGTCGTAAACATTGAGTCCTTCAGCTGTTAAGGACTTGATATTGGGTATGTTCCGGGCTGACTTCTCCACCATTTCATCCTTTTCAGCCGTTACCAGCAGGGCGTCGCCAACATTGAGGTTGTTTAATATTTTAGCCATATCGCTGGTTTTCAGCTGCTCCAGCTTCAATTCATCCAGAACAAGAATGTCGCCGGTATTTACTTTCGACGAGAGGGCGGATTTCAGCGCCAGCCTTCTTACCTTCCTGGGCAAATTGTATCCGTATTTGCGGGGATGCGGGCCAAAAACAATCCCGCCGCCACGCCAGATGGGTGAGCGAATGGTGCCGTGGCGGGCCCGGCCGGTGCCTTTTTGGCGCCATGGTTTACGACCGCCGCCTCTTACCTCAGACCTGGTTTTCGTATCATGAGTCCCCTGGCGCCTTCCGGCCAGCTGCATTACAACTGCATCATGCAGAACCGACTCATGAACATCTACCCCAAAAATTTCCTCTTTCAGCGTCACTTCGCCGACCTGTTCACCATTGATATTGTACAGCGCTACTGTAGGCATGAGATATCTCCTCCTTCGCTGGGACGTGAGACGTGGGACGTGAGTCGTGGGTATCTCTGACAATACTTAAAGTTAATGTGCGCTATATTCACGACGTAGGCTGCCATGTCTTGTATCCCCAGTCTCATGTGCAAATGTTTCGTGGAACTTTTACGTCTCAATTCTCGCGACTCTTTGTGGATGGCTTGACCATCACCAACCCGCCTTTAGGGCCGGGTATTGCCCCTTTAACGGCCAGTAAGTTGCGGTCAGCGTCAACTATTATAACTTCAAGATTCTGCACCGTTACCCGATCGGCTCCCAAGTGGCCGGGCAGTTTTCTTCCTTTAAATACCCTGGCCGGTCCTTTCGCTCCCAACGAGCCGGGCCGGCGGTGGTACTTTGAACCATGAGCCATCGGGCCGCGGTGAAAGCCATGGCGCGTAATGGCGCCGGCAAATCCCTTGCCTTTCGATGTCCCGACGACATCTACTTTCTCACCCAGAGTAAAAATATCGGCTTTTATTTCCTGGCCTACTTTAAAAGCTTCCGGATCTTCAACGCGCAATTCCCGCAAGTAGCGAAGCGGACGGACCCCGGCTTTGGCAAACTGTCCTTTTAGCGGTTTTGTAAAAAGACGTTCCCTCTTATCGCCAAAACCAATCTGAATAGCACTGTAACCGTCTTTCCCGGGTGTTTTTGTATGAACAACCAGGCACGGCCCCGCTTCAATAACAGTCACAGGGATAGCCCTGCCCTTATCTGTAAAAATTTGCGTCATGCCAATTTTTTTCCCTAGAATACCTTTTGGCATCTTTTGCCACCTCCATTTTCTGTGATAAGAGGTTGGGATACCCAACATTACCTCTCTATTACAGGAGTATAATCCTTGAGAATACAGTAGTCGGTAGACAGAAGACAGAATAAATCTTTTCTTCTGAATTCTGAATTCTGAATTCTGTCTTCTGTCTTCTACAGTTTTATTTCTATATCCACTCCTGCCGGCAGATCCAAGCGCATCAAGGCGTCAACCGTCTTCGGCGTAGGCTCCAGGATGTCAATCAGCCTCTTATGAGTACGCATTTCAAACTGCTCGCGGGAGTCTTTGTTGACGTGAGGGCTGCGCAGTATGGTATAAATATTTTTCTCCGTTGGCAGCGGAATGGGTCCGGCCACAGAAGCGCCTGTCCTTTTGGCGGTATCAACGATCTTTTGCGCAGACTGGTCAAGCATGTGATGATCAAAAGCCTTTAGCTTGATCCTGATCTTCTGGCTCGTCATTCTTATTGGTCCTCCTTTTCGCCCGATTACCGGACTTTCTCGGTGAAAATTCCCCAATTCAGTCATCGGTTGTGTGTTGTCGGTAGTCGGATTGCTTGTTGGAAATCGCCTTTGGCGATTTCCTTCAAAAATCTGACGACTGACGACCGACTACTCACTACTGAACTGGCAACCTTTCACCTCATCGCGTCTAATGAAAAAGTGTTATGCTTTAACTCCCGTCACAACACCGGCGCCCACAGTGCGGCCGCCTTCGCGAATGGCAAAGCGCAGGCCTTCTTCTATGGCGATGGGGGTGATCAATGCTATTTCTATCTGGATGTTGTCACCGGGCATGACCATCTCCACTCCCTCGGGCAGGGTGGTTACACCGGTCACGTCAGTGGTCCGGAAGTAAAACTGGGGACGGTATCCGTTGAAAAACGGGGTGTGCCTGCCGCCTTCTTCTTTGGTCAGCACGTACACTTCCGCGGAAAAGTTCGTGTGTGGCTTGATACTGCCGGGTTTGGCCAAAACCTGACCCCGCTCAACTTCTTTACGGTCTACGCCGCGCAAAAGACAGCCTACGTTGTCGCCGGCCTGACCGCTGTCCAGGATCTTCCTGAACATCTCTACGCCGGTTA
>JBAZQW010000174.1:0-5178 GCA_041645005.1 Desulfotomaculaceae bacterium
GGTAGCCGACTCCCACCGCTGCTGTCCGATCGGTTTCGGTTCCGGTGGTGATAACCGGTTCACCGCCGGTTAGAGCAGCCACTTCACAGGCCAGCTGATTGGCGCCGCCCTCGTGCCCGCCCGCCAGGCTTACAGCGTACCGCCCGGCCCGGTCCAGCACGACTACCGCGGGGTCGGTGTGTTTGGAGCGCAGCAGGGGTCCTACCGTCCGGGTTGCTATACCGGAGGCCATCACCATGATCAGCGCCTGGCGGTGGTCAAAAACCTGCTTAATTATCTCTGTAAGCCCGGGGGGTTGGCCGGGGTGCGCCACGGCCAGGTCCGCATCCAGGCTTTTGGCCAGGTTATGGGCCAGAGGCAGACCGGGTCCGGGCAGGGCCACAACCAGTTTGCGGCGGCTACCTGTAGCCATGTTTGAATTCCCCGTGGTAAAGCTTTGAGCGGCGGCCGCTGCTGGCCAGGGCTTCGCCCACCAGGATCAGCGCGGTGCGGTTAATCCCCGCTTTGCGAACTTTTTGGGCAATGTCAGCCAGGTTTCCATGTATGAAGCTTTCATCCGGCCAGGTAACCCTGAAAGCTACCACTACCGGTGTTGTGGGCGGCAGCGACTTGAGCAGCTGGCCGGTTACCTTTTCGATCTCCTGGACGCTCAGGAATATGGCCAGGCTGCTCTGGTGCTTCGCCAGAGCGGCCAGGTTTTCGCTGGCCGGCACCGGGGTCCTGCCCTCTATCCGGCTGAAGATCAGCGTCTGAGTACCGTCCGGCACCGTGTATTCTACGCCCAGGCGGGCCGCTGCGGCAAAGGCCGAACTGACCCCGGGCACAATCTCCCAGTCTAGGTCAAGTTGTGCGCATAATTCAATCTGTTCCCTGATAGCGCCGTACAGAGAAGGGTCGCCGGTGTGCAGTCTGGCCACATCGAGCCGGCGCTCCCGCGCTGAAATCAAAATGGCGCGGATGTCTTCCAGGGTTAAACCGGAAGAATCATGGATTTCGGCTTTTTCCGGCGCAAAAGCCAGATGTTCGGGAGATACCAGCGACCCGGCGTAAACCACCACCGGGCAGCGTGAGAGGATCTCACGGCCTCTTACCGTAATCAGATCAGCCGCTCCGGGACCTGCCCCGATAAAATATACCTTCATGATTTTCTCCCGGCCTTTCTTACAATCATTACGCTGAGGTATCCATTAACTCTTTCCCGCAGCTGGTTCAGGTCCCGGCAAAGGTACTGGCCGGGAGTTCCTACCCGTGAAGCGAAGACCGCTTCGCGGTCAGGGAACTCTTCATTTACAAATTCCAGCAGTTCCTCCAGCCTGTCTCCTATTTTCATGAACACCACCGTGTCGCTTTCGCGGACCAGGCCGCGTACTCTTGCCAGAGGGCCGTCAGGCAGCGGAATCACCGCCATCAGCTCTTCACCGCAGACCATGGGAAAGTTCTCCGCCGCCGCGGCAGCGGCGAACGAGGTAACGCCGGGTATGGTAGTGACGCACTCAGGCGGGATTTTGTTTTCCAGCTGCTGCAGGATGTAATTAAAAGTGCTGTAGGTAAGAGCGTCGCCCAGGGTCAGGAACACAACTTTTTCCCCTTTTTCGACCAGAGCGGCCACCTCATCCGCAACTTCGCGCCAGCAGCCGGACAGGCTGTCAGGCTCCCTGGTCATGGGGAAGCCGTAAATTCTAAGCCTGGATTCGTCAACCCATTCTTTCACTATCTGCAGGGCGGCGCTTTGATCCCGGCTTGAGGCCCTCGGCGCCATGACCACGGTGGCTTCCTTAATTATTTTCAGTGCTTTCAGGGTCAGCAGGCCGGGCTCCCCCGGACCCACCCCTATACCCCATAAATGGCCGCTTTTGTTCATGCCTGCCTCCTGTCTATAATGCAAACCGCGTGGCCGCTCATATTTTCTTTGGTCAGCTCGCAGATATTTCCGTTCCATATTTTCTGATTTTCAGATCCGATGTCGCAGGCCACGTGGCACGCGCGCTCAGGTTCAACCGAACCAAGCAGCTCACGCGCTATATCCCCTGGCGGGTGGTCCGGGCCGCATAATAGTGCCAGCGGTTCAAGTCCTTGCCCGGCTGCAGCGATTAATTCCGGTGTTATGGGGCGGCTGTGCAGGGAGTAAAAGCGCATGTCCTGCCAGGATAGGGTAAACAGGGCGCAGGCGGCCTGAACGCTGCTTATACCGGGAATAAACTGCAGCTCCCAGTGAGCGGGCAGCGCTTTGCGCAGGGTGGAGGCCAGGCTGTAAAACCCGGTGTCCCCGCTTACCAGCACGGCTATTTTGTCGGCAGGCAGCCCCGCCAGCAGGCCGGCTATCTCTTCAGCCCTGGTGGATTGCAGATGCAGGCGGTTTTCCGCCCGGGGGAAAAGCCGGAGGAATTTTTCCGTGCCGGCTACAACCTCTGCACTCTCCACCGCCCGGCATGCCTGTACGGTAAGGTAGCCGGCCCCGCCGGGACCGCACCCGATGATCTTGACCTTTTTAGATGATTCCAGCGGCGCCAACCTCCCGACCCTGCAGATCACACAGCCAGACCGCCAGGTTTTTTATCCCGTAGCGCCTGCAAGCAGCCTGAGCAATGGCAGTCGCCACGCTATTGAACAATATTTTTCTTTCCGGCGGCTCAAGTAAGCCGATGATACCTTCCACCGTAACAGGGATTTGTCCGGAAGCGGCATCTGGTATTTTCAAATCCGCCTCCCCGGCAATCCTCAGAACCGTGTTAACAGCCGAAGGAGATACGGCGGAGTCGGTGCAAAAATGGTCATCTATAAGTTTGCCCAGTTTGCCGGGATGTCCCGCCAGCACCAGCCGCTCAAAATTCAGTTTGACTGCCCGCGCCAGTATGTCCCCGGCGAAATTGGACATCTCCACTACTGCCAGGGGGTGCGGCTTAAACCGCTCCAGCACCGCCTTACGGCCGATATTGCCCGGCACCAGGAAGACCTCAGTCATGCCGTTGGCTCTGGCCACGTCAAGCGCCGGCAGCAGGGAACAAAACAGGGCTTCTTTGGACATGGGACGGACAATGCCGGTGGTGCCCAGGATGGAAATACCGCCTATTATGCCCAGGCGCTCATTGAAGGTGCGCTTCGCCAGCTCAGCTCCGCGGGGCACTGACACCTCGACTTCCAGTCCTCCCTGCGGCTGTATAAATTCTGAAACGGCCTGTTCGATCATGCGGCGCGGCACCGGATTAATCGCGTGCTGCCCGACCGGGATTTGCAGGCCGGCCAAAGTTACCATGCCGACACCGGCGCCTCCCCTGATGGTGCAGCCTGAAGCTGCTGTGCGCCGGACGGTCGCTGTGATTTCCGCGCCGTCGGTGATATCGCGGTCCGCGCCGGCATACTTGACAACTGTGGCGCGGGCCAGGTCGTCCCGGTAAAATAATTCGGAGATTTTTACTGTAATAGTTGTCCCCGCAGGAAGCCGGACGCTTACTTCACGGACCCTGTCCCCAGCGACAAAGCTCTGGCGGCTGCGGCTGCTGCGGCGGCGGCACAGGTGCCCGTGGTAATTCCTGTCTGTTCGCGCTCCAAGCTGTCCATCTAACGTTTAAGAGCCAGGTTCATTAGTGCGTTCAGGGATGCCGCGGCCAGGGGGCTGCCTCCCCTGGTGCCGGCGCAGGTGATATATGGCAGACCGGAAGCTGCCAGGGCTTCTTTGGATTCAGCCGCCCCCACGAAACCCACGGGTATTCCGATCACCAGCCCGGGCCGGGCGATCCCTTTTTCAGCCAGTTCGAGTATCTTCCATAAAGCGGTGGGAGCATTGCCGATGACCGCCAGGCACCCGTTGATAAGGTCCCTGGCAAGCCAAACCGCGGCCTCCGCCCGTGTCCACCCTTTTTGTCCGGCCAGTTCGAGGGCCTCCTGGCAGTGAATGCGGGTGTGCACTTCAATAGCCAGTTCTTTTTGCAGGGACGGTGATATCCCTGCCGCCACCATACTCACATCGGCAAATACAGGAACCCGTTCTTTGATTAAGCGCACCCCGGTTTCCACCGCTCCGGGGGAGAAGTGTATGCTGCGCGCTATACCAAAGTCGCCGGCGGCATGGACGCAACGGCGGACTATTTCCCGCTCGCCGGCGCCAAACCCTGATAGATCTACACCAGCGTCTATTATAGCCATGCTTTTTGACATGATCGCATGGGGAGCTATTTGTTCATACATCCGGTTATCCCCTTTCGGCAAAAACAAAAATAAATGCCATCCTCTATATTTGGAGGATGGCATTCCCTTTCTTATTGCCACCGGTTTTACCTGGTTACCACGCCATGTAAAACTGTCACCGATACCTGGCAGGTTTTCTGGCTCGCGGATCGACCTACTAACCCTCCTTCCCAACTTTCGTCAGTGGATCTTTGGGTTTTCGTCCCCGCTTACAGCGACGGGCTCGCGGCTGATTTGCACAGCCTTCCCTTTTACCCCCAAATGGTTTAAATAAAGCAACCGGGGCACCAGATTTCTTATTCTTTTTTGTAAACATAGCATATAAATGACACTGTTGTAAAGGTACAATGTACTTTTTCAACAATAATTTTATATCCCCAATGAAAATCAGCTGGTTGAGGTGATCAAATCAATTGTTAATTAACAGGCGCCAATACCTTTGGCGGAAATAACTGTTGATAAATTATGTAAAAACATATATTCTATTGATAGGCGCTTTAACCATTTTAACGACAACAAAATACAGCATAGGGGAGCCGAAGGATTCGGCTGAGAAAGAATTTGTTCTGACCCACTGACCTGATCTGGGTAATGCCAGCGTAGGGAGAAAAAATGCGGCAATTTGCGCATCGAGGCCTTTAACCCTGCGGGTAAAGGCCTTTTGCTTGCTTAACAAATTGACAGGATTAACAAGATTTAATTTGATTAACAGGATTTTAAAAATAAAATTGTTTTAAATAATTTTAATTGTTACACTTCTCAGGCAAAAAAAATATTAGGAGTTTAAAACAAGGATTATTAAAATTAAATTAATTTTCAGTATAGGTACCGGGTACCAAAGTTAAGAGGGGTGAAAACATGAACTGTAATGTAAGCCTGCAGGTGATACCAAATGTCTCTGAAGGGGATCTGTACCCGCTTGTGGATAAAGTGATCGCTATGATCAGGGAGTCCGGGGTTAAATATATAGTTGGGCCTATGGAGACAACTATG
>JBAZQW010000176.1:0-5168 GCA_041645005.1 Desulfotomaculaceae bacterium
AGATAAAAATCTCCCTGTGATCGAAAAGATGATCGAAAAAAGCTTTAACGCACCCCTCTCTTCGGGCTGCGGCAGGCTTTTTGACGCTGTTTCAGCCATATTAGGGTTATGCTTGGAAAACCATTACGAGGGGCAGGCGGCAATCGAACTGGGTGAAATAGTCCTGGCCGGCACGGCGGCTGAACTTTTGCGGCCTTATCCCTATGAAATAGAAGCAGGTATTATTAAACCGGGGGAAATGCTGGCGGGAATTATCAGGGATCGTGCAGCGTGTACACCGGTGGAAATCATCTCCACCCGTTTTCATAAAACTTTGGTTAAAATCATATTTGAAGCGGTTCAGGAAATAAGCCTGCTGACCGGGCTGAAAAAGGTGGCGCTCAGCGGCGGGACCTGGCAAAATCCCTATCTTTTCCGTTCGGTAAAGAACATTTTAACCGCAAACGGCTACCAACCGCTTTATCACCACCAGGTTCCAGCCAACGACGGCGGTATAGCCCTGGGTCAGGTCATGATTGCACACTGGAGGTGGCTTAAAAAATGTGTTTAGGTATACCGGGTAAGATAGTTGAAGTAAATTTTATTGAAAACTGGGCTGTCGTGGAAACCTTCGGCGTTCAGAAGAAAATAAGCATCACTTTAGTTGACGAGGAGATCGGACCGGGGGACTACCTGATGGTTCATACCGGCTATGCTATCGGCAAGATTGATTTGAGCGATGCTGAAACGACACTTAAGCTATGGGAGGAGATTTTGCTTGCTGAATAGTACGCGTGATCCAGCTTTAGGACAAAAAATAATATCTAAATTGCCCTCCCTGGCGGAAAAGGCCTACCGCCGCCTGGGGCGCCCGCCTGTGCTGATGGAAGTCTGCGGAACCCACACTATGGCTATTGCCAAAAGCGGGATGAGGAGTCTGATGTCTGGGTATCTGGAGCTTAGAAGCGGCCCGGGCTGCCCCGTTTGTGTCACTGACCAGGAAGACATAGACAAAATGATCTCCCTGGCAGGCCAGCAGGATGTTATAATCGCCACTTTTGGTGATATGCTGCGGGTGCCGGGGACTGGCTCATCCCTGGAAATAGAGCGCGCCCGCGGAGCCAGGGTGGAAATATTTTACTCACCATCTGACGCGGTGGTCTTTGCTGCCGGGCACCCAGAAAAAGAAATCGTATTTCTGGGTGTTGGCTTTGAAACCACCATACCGGCTGTAGCCTTGAGTTTAGATATGGTAATCGCCCAAAATCTGCGAAATTTTTCTATCCTTTCATCACACAAACTGGTCCCGCCGGTGATGGAAGCCCTTCTTGACGACCAGGAGCTTAAAATCGACGGATTCATCCTGCCGGGACATGTATGTGCGATAACCGGTAGAAAAGCCTTTGACTTTATCTCCGCAAAACATCATATCCCGGCCGTTATAACCGGATTTGAACCTGTCGACCTGCTGGAATCGATCTATCTTCTACTGCAGCAAATTGCCGGCGGCGATGCCCAGACTATTAACGGCTACACCCGGCTGGTGCGGGAGGAAGGAAATAAAAAGGCCAGAGAGATTATGAAAAAATATTTTGAAACCACTGATGGGCGCTGGCGCGGTTTTGGCCTGGTGCTCCAGAGCGGCCTGGCCCTTAAAAAGCAGTATTCTTTTTACGACGCGGCGAACAGGTTCCCGCTGCAAGTCCCCGCTTCCCGCCCACTCAAAGGGTGCGCTTGTGGTGACATCTTGAAAGGAAAGTTGACCAGCCCCCAGTGCCCTCTATTCGCCAAAGAGTGTACCCCGTTAAAGCCAGTAGGTCCCTGCATGGTTTCTTCCGAGGGGGCCTGTGCTGCTTATTATCAATACGAATGGTCGGCAAAGTGAAAAGGGAGTGAGAAAATGAGCAACATAAAAGAAAATGAATTGATTTTGCTCGCTCATGGTGACGGTGGGCTTCTGACTCACCAGCTTCTGGAAAAATACTTTTTGCCCTGTTTTAGCAATGAGCTGCTGGACGAACTCAGTGACGCCTCCGTATTCAGCCTGCAAGCTGGCCGCATAGCTGTCAGCACTGACTCTTTTGTGGTAGACCCGATATTTTTTCCGGGCGGCGACATAGGCAAACTGGCCGTGTGCGGTACTGTCAACGATATTGCTGTAAGCGGAGCCACGCCCCTGTACCTGACCGCTTCCTTCATTCTTGAAGAGGGTTTCCCATTGAGCGACCTGGCCAGAATTGTTGTTTCTATGTCAGATACCGCCGGTAAGGCGGGTGTAAAAATCATTGCCGGTGATACCAAAGTTGTCGGCCGGGGGCAGGCTGATAAAATTTTCATAACAACCACGGGCATAGGTTTTTTGCCGCCGCAGGTCAACCTGGGCTACCGACGGCTAAAGCCGGGTGACAAGGTGCTGGTCAACGGCTGTCTGGGCAACCACGGCCTTTCTATTCTGCTCCAGCGAGAGACACTGGGACTTGACAGCGAAGTTGAAAGCGATTGCGCTCCCTTAAACCTGATTATCGAAAAGCTATTAAAACGTTATAAACACATTAAAATAATACGCGATTTAACCAGAGGCGGCCTGGCCACAAACGCCAAGGAAATCGCCCTGGCTGCCGGGGTCGACATCTGGCTGGACGAGGAAGCCCTGCCGGTGGATGATTCAGTCAGGGGAGCCACTGAACTGCTCGGTCTGGACCCTCTGTACCTGGCCAATGAGGGCAAATTCCTTGTTGCCGTATCAGCGGATGAAGCTGAAGACCTTCTAGATTATATGAAAATGGACAGCCTGGGCGAAAAAACCAGCCTTATCGGTGAAATCCGCGCGGGCAGCGGTAACGTATATTTAAAAACCGCCCTGGGCGGCACACGCAAAATCAATATGCTGGCCGGCGCCCCCCTGCCCAGGATCTGTTAGTTTCTTTAGAATTCAAGTAGCCAGGAGACAGAATAAAACAGGACCCCAGTAAATGTAGGTTCGGATTTATCCGAACATGTTTTGTTTGTGCGAATTAATCGCACCTACGCTTATTAGCACGGTATTTTGATCTGGATGCAGGTTTAGCTCTGAAGCCTTGGAGCGGTTTAAACTTCTATTACAAGGAAGGTATGTATGCCTGAGAGTGATAAAAAAATCGTTGTGATCGGCGTTGGCAACTTATTGCTTGCCGACGAGGGCATCGGTATCCATGCTGTTAAAGAACTGGAAAAAGAGAGCTTCCCTCCTTCTGTGGAAATTATCGACGGCGGCACCGCTGGTATCGACCTGTTGTTTCTGCTGGAAGACGCCAGTTACGCGATTATTATCGACTGCGTGGAGGCCGCTGCTGAGCCGGGCGCTATACTGCGTATACCAGTGGAAGAACTGATTCTGCAAGCACCGGTCCAAGCAATTTCCCTGCACGATATTAACCTGGCTGAAGTGCTCTCTATGGCCAAAAGTCTTGATAAATTACCCGAAACAATAATCTTCGGTATGCAACCTGGTGAAATATGCTTTGACACAGAACTTACCACAATTGTTAATAACTCCCTGCCCCGTTTAATACAGCTGGTGAAACAGGAAGTCAGCAGATTAAGTATCAATTTTCGCCTTGAAACCATTTAATTGTGGTGCTACAATGTAATAACAATGTAATTACAGGAGGGGAGAATTATGATTAAGACATTAACCTCACATGGTAATAGTGCCGCCTTAGTAATAGATAAAGCTATTCTTGAATTGCTGGGTATATCAATGTCTACACCATTAAAAATTTCCACAGATGGGAAAAGCCTTATAGTTTCACCGCTTCCAAATGTCCAGCGTGAAGAGAAATTTAGAGCAGCTTTAGACAAGGTAAATATGAATCACGGGGACACTCTCAGGAAGTTGGGTGAATGATGAGCAAGGAAGAATTTATTTTTTTAAACCTGGCGGAGGTAATTGAGATCCATGAGGACCAGATCAAACGATACGGCGGTCATCCAGGGCTACGGGATTATAATCTTCTTTGCTCAGCTTTAGCGATGCCAGAAGCGTCATTCGGTGGCGATTATTTGCATATCGATATTTTCGAGATGGCAGCTGCTTATGTTTATCACTTATGTAAGAACCACCCGTTTGTTGATGGCAACAAAAGAACAGCCCTTGCCTGCGGTCTAGTATTTCTGGAAATAAACAGAATCACGATTACAGACGAAGCGAGAAAGCTCTACGAAGCTGTAATATCGATTGCTTCTGGCGAGTTGGATAAGGTATCTATGTCAAAAATTTTATTTGAATTACATAGAATGGCTACTTCGTAGTTCCAGAATCAGCGCGGGAACACAATATATAATGAAAATGGGTTATAACAAAAAATAGACGGGAATATCAAGTTTCGGAACCTTAGCGGTTAAGTCCTAAAAAAATATGATGCGTTCAGAGAATTTGCATTTCTGACAAGCACTTATCCCCCCTGCATTTAGGCATGGGAACAAATTAGTTTCCCACCGCTGGTGGTTGATCAAGGGGCAGGCGATGCCCGCAATGAACACCCTTGGTCCATAGCCGTTTTTCGTGACCACATCTATGTCGGGACGGCCATTGAGGCTACTGCCGGAGATCCTGAAGATTTTGTTGTCAATGGATGATGGAGAGGGATCAGGTAAATTAGAATTTAGTAATGAAGAACTAGCCGAAATGAAGCTCATCCTGCGCAGGCCAAATGTTGGCCAATTCCTTGAATGTCTTGCCCGTTTAATAATGAAGTTAGGATATAGGGTTTTTGGTTTTGACCTTTGGAAAACCCGGGATGGTGTTCATTGGGAGGCTGTTTCCTTAAACGGTCTTGGAAATCCTTACAATTATGGTATCCGGATGCTGTTTTTGTCTGAAGATAAAAAATTATATCTTGGTACTGCTAACCCCTTTCAAGGCTGTGAGGTATGGGTGAAGAAGAGACCCTTTAGAGCAGGTAAATATAAAGCGGGCAACTAGCCCGCTTTATATTTTAGCACTCTTCAATATTACAATAACAATCATCCTGCTCCACTGCTATTTAAGGAGACATGAGTTAAGTTCCGCAGTGCTCTGTTTTGATAATCTCTTGCTCTTAGTCACCCTGGTGATGCTGATCATCTACCTTATTGTAAAAATTATCGACCTGGTTTACCGGGGCGTTCTTGGAATGGCCTTCAACGGATCTTTTGAGAGCAACATGTTC